>JAQVXN010000237.1 GCA_028709135.1 Bacteroidaceae bacterium
ATTCCGTTTGATTCGTTTCAAAACAGATTTCTAAATTGCGTCTAAAAAGTGTAATGCTGTATGGCATTCTGATCGTGCTTTTAAACCATTTTGGAGCAAACCTCATATTTTCCGCATATAATAGGACATATTTATTTGAAATTGGGGGAAATATTATGTCTTTTGGAATTGCACTGGCAGGCGGAGGAGCACGCGGTGCCGCACATGTGGGAGTTTTATGTGCATTAGAAGAAAACGGATTAATCCCTTCTTCTATCGCAGGAACCAGTGCCGGAAGTGTGGTTGCCGGACTTTATGCTTCCGGCGTCTCACCACATGAAATGATTCCAATTGTGCAGTCTCTTGCCAAAACCGGTTATCTATTGATTGATCCCGACTATGCAGGAATGCTTAAAGCAATTGTGCAGTTTTTTATACATCGGCCCATCACTCTTTCCGGAATGATCAAAGGGAATCGCTTCGAAAAGTTCTTTAAAACCTATACGAAAAGCAAAAAAATGGATGATATACATTTAAAAACAGTGATTCCTGCTGTAGACATCAACAGCAGTTACACGATTGTGTTTACAAACATAACACCTAAAACGATGATTCGGGATGAAAAAATCCAATGGTACAAAAACGTAACCTTATCTGAAGCCATTCGTGCCAGCATTGCTGTTCCTACTGTATTTCGTCCAAAACAAATCGGCGACTTTTGCTTAGTTGACGGAGGCGTCACCGATATTCTTCCAGTTAATCTATTGCTTTCTTCAGGAGAATCAAATGTACTTGCTGTAGACATCTCAGAAAAATATAAAGTGCCAAAAAATTATAGTGTATTAGAAATTGTATCTCGTTCCCTTTCCATCATGAGCAGCCGCTTAAAGGATTGTCATTCGGAGGGAGAAAAACTGTTGCTTACTCCTTCTCTTCCGGATAATGTAGGACTTTTATCTTTTGGAAGAATGGAGGAATGCATGGAAATCGGTTACGAAACCACTTTGAAAGTTTTACCTGAATTAAAAATCTTGTTTCGGTAAACTTAAGATTTCTTAAATCAACTTATGCATGTTAACATATACGTTTAAATTTGTTCATAATTCAGAAGATTTTGTTTCTTATCATACATAGTTTTAGTAATATTATTGGCGTTTTAAGGTAATTTATAATTTTTGATAATTCTTTGATATTTTTTAATACATTTTTATTTAAAATTCAACAATTCCCCATTATAAAGGTATTTGTTGGTGCTTTTCGTCTTTTTAGCAGACAAATTATATTTTATTTAATTTACTTTTTATGGAAATAAGTATAATTATTGTCTGCACTGGTTAATTTTAATTAATGCCTAAAAATGTTAACACTGCTATTATTAAAGACAGCCAGAATATGCTGGTAATACAAAAGAAAGAGAGTAGAAAAAAATGAAAAAAATGCTAATAGCAGTTTGTTCCTGCGCACTTACACTGTCACTTGCTGTTACCCCGGCTTTGGCAGCAGAAAGCGATACGTGTCCTTATCAGAATGGGAAAGCTCAGCCAACACAGTTTGTTCGTAATCTGAATAGCGGCAGTAATCAAACAAAAGGATTTAATTATCAACCTCTATTTCTACAGCTCCTGAACAAAAACTTTTCAAAGACATCAAATAATTGTACATTTCCAACTCAGGAATGGGGCAAAGTATTCTTTTCTAATGTAATTAGTAATTGTGACACCGCTAAGCTTTGCGAACTTCTTACTTGTGGTTTTGACAATGGCTTCTGTGATGCACCCGATTGCAATTTTGATGGCAATGACTGTGCTGATGAATCCTGTACTCCAGCAGATAACAGCACATCAGAAGCGCCTGCATCCAGCTCAGAAGATGCTTCTGTTGAAGAAGTACCGGCTTCCAGCTCCGAAGCTCCCATCGAGGAAGTACCGGCGTCTAGTTCTGAAAGCAGTTCCTCTGAAACGACTACATTAGATGAAGATGAAGTCAGCACCAGTGCTTACCGTGAATTTCAGAAAAGAGTCATTGAGCTTGTAAACGAAGAAAGAGCAGCTTATGGTTTGCCTGCACTAAAAGAAAATGCAGAGCTTGACAAAGTTGCCACTATGAAATCGGAAGACATGGCAAGATTAAACTACTTCAGCCACACATCCCCTACTTACGGTTCTCCTTTTGAAATGCTTACAGACCTCGGCATTAATTATACAGCCGCAGGAGAAAACATTGCAATGGGTCAGCCTACTCCAGAAAGCGTTATGGATGCTTGGATGAATTCCGAAGGACACAGAGCAAATATCCTGAACTCTAATTTCACTCACATCGGTGTTGGAATTGCGAAAAACTCACGTGGTCAATACATTTGGACTCAAACGTTCCTGAGACCATAACATACAACATATTTATTGAAACAAGCGGTGCGGGTTGGCTTTTTGCTAACCCGCACCGCTTGTTTTTTGTATTATAATTCATTACTTTTCGGTAATACTACCCTTATAATCTGTAAACTTTTATAAATTCAAAACAACAAAGAGGAGATTCTATGTTTGGATTTCATCAAAATGACAAGCAAAAAAAGATAGAAAAAGCGGTTGACCAGATAAACAGCAAATTAAATGATCAACAGTTATCGTACTCTTTTGATCATAATATTGAAAAAGTAAAAACATTGTTTAAAGATGTGGACACCCTTCGAACTAGATCGATTGAGAATAGTCGAAACAAAAACGTAAAATTTATTCTTTTCTATAGCGATGGTGTCGTTAACTCCAATATTATCAATGACAATATTATCAAGCCGCTTATTTTATCGTCCTGCATAAAACCAGGAGAAGACCTCATTGATATTGTAATCGATCGTGTCATTCAAGCAAATGAATCCGCTAAAACGAAAAGCTTTGAAGAAATTGTAAAAGCAATTTGTTATGGTGATACCGTTGTATTTGTACAAGATGCAAATGAAGCAATTATATTAAATACAAAATCGTTTGCTGTTCGATCTATAGCCGAACCAGATAACGAAAAAGTGCTGAGTGGTCCGCGTGATGGTTTTAATGAATCCATTATGCAAAATCTGTCTTTAATTCGGCGTAGAGTTCGTACAAACGAACTGAAAATGAAGTTTATGGAACTAGGCCGCCGTACACAAACGTCCCTTTGTGTCTGCTATATTGATGGTCTTGTGAAAAAAGAAATTTTAGATGAACTTTATTTACGGCTTAAAAAAATTGATATTGATGCAGTATTAGATAACAACTATCTAACCGAACTAATTCGAGATGCTCCACATTCGCCATTCCGCACAACCGGTTATACAGAACGTCCGGATATTGTGGTGGGAAAATTGTTAGAAGGTCGAATCGCTATCTTTTTAGATGGAACACCAAACGTCCTAACTGTGCCATATCTTTTTATTGAAAATTTTCAAAGCAATGAAGATTACTATTTGAGTTTTTTCTACACATCATTTTCTAGAATGCTCCGTATTCTTGGCTTTCTATTTACGATTACGATACCCGGACTCTATATAGCCATTGTTGCATTTCACATGGAGGCTTTACCAACACCGCTGTTTATTAACATTGCTACCGAACGGCAAAATGTTCCCTTGCCAGCAGCAGTAGAAGCGTTCGTGATGTTAGTCACCTTTGATATTTTACGAGAAACCGGAATTCGAATGCCATCCAATACAGGTCAGGCATTGAGCATTGTCGGTGCACTGGTTATCGGACAGGCTGCTGTTTCCGCAAAATTGGTTGCTGCTCCAATGATCATAATTATTGCTGTTACCGGCATTACAAATTTATTAGTACCAAAGCTGAATGCTCCTGTTATATATGTACGTTTTGCATTCTTATTGTTTGCATCCATTTTGGGTTTATATGGATTAACATTGGGATTATGCGCACTTATTATCCATTTGTTAAATTTGGAGTCATTCGGCCTTTCTCAAATTTCTCTGCCCGGATCTTTGAAATACCAGGAAAATAAGGACACATTTTTCCGAGCACCTTGGTGGCAGATGCGTTTGCGGCCTGATAAGCTAAATAAGAATTTGGTGCGCATGAAACAAAAGGATGACAAAGAAC
>JAQVXN010000238.1 GCA_028709135.1 Bacteroidaceae bacterium
TCTGTTTAGTAATTTATTGGCGTATTCAAAATAATCACGGGCCTTCGGGAAATTATCATACAGGTCTTTACCCATTCTTTCTCGCTGGCACCCCTGTCCTGGAAATATTATAGCTTTCATTTTTTCTTATTCTCTTGTTTTAAACGTTTTAAAATACTGTCTATTGCAAATTCATTACTTGTTAACATTGAACTATATTCAGACTTTAAAATTGAAAATAAGTATTGATCATGATATTTGCCATGTTTATATATTGCTTGTCTTTTTATTCCTTCAAGTGAATACCCCATTATTTTAAGCATTTTATAGGATGTTTGATGCTCTACAAGACACTTTGCTTCTAATCTATTTAAATTTAATTCATCAAAAGCATATGAAAAAGTATCCAAAAAAGTATCAATCATTATTTGTCCGTCACGGTAATTTTTATCTCCAATCACGACTCCTCCATGAAAAGCTTTTCTATGTATTAAATCTATTTGGTTAATAGATGTGTAGCCTATCATTTTTTTAGATTCGTCGTTCATGCATATTGCCCAATATATGTTTTCAGAATCGTTTTTAATTTTACTTAAAACCCATTCTTTTTCTCTTTCCGATGAAACATATCTAAAAGTGCCAGAAGTTAATTTTTGAATTTCAGGACAATTATGCCACTCATTCAATAAAACATAGTCATTTGGCTCAAATGCTCTAAAAAAAACTTGCTTCCCTGCTATCATATTATAGATTTTAAATGTTTAATCACCAAGTTATTATCTGTATTGGAATTGATGGGGATTGATAGTATATGCTCAGAGAGCCACCAACTCACTTTATATTCATTATTTTCTACTTCATCGCTTAATTGCCAATGCACTGGGCAAAATAAGTTATTTTCACGAAGTTTTCTTTGAAGATTGCTTCTATCATTGACAAGAACAGGGAAAATCAAAGGCACCACATTATCTGGAAGCGTCCTAAAAACAGCCATGTTACCAAAACATTCCAGCAAGATATTGAAGTTGCGACGACGTGTTTCCTTGTCTTTTTCAAAATCAATTCGATTAAGCAAATATTCATCGTATCTTGTGAATTTGATGTTTTCTGGAAAACGATATGCTTTGTGCGCCTTATCAAATGCTGAAAGAAACCTATCTTCATTACACCCATACTTATAATGGAAATATCTCCAGAAGCGCCCTTTCAGTTTGTTGCGAAAGTATGTTTTGTTTTTACCTTTAATGACTACATCGTCGATTTTTTCATTAGAGATGATCACGCTACCTTCACAAGGAAAAAATTTTCTAAAACTCATGAAAGCAAAATCCCCAATGATTTCTTTGTTTGGAACATAAAAATCCTGAACAACATCCTGCAATAAGATAATTCCTCGCTCTTTAAGCTTAAGTAATGCTGTTTTTACATCATCAGGCTGATTAAAACCAAAATAATTAATAAAAAAAATAGCTTTAGTATTTTTATTGATACGTTTTACGAGATCATCTACATCAATAATCAAATTTCTGTCAACTTTGTAAAACTCATACTTTATATTTAGTTCCTTGAATGGATAGAGAATTGTTGGACACATATATGAAGGAATCAGAACTTTCTCGTCTTCTGAGACTTTTATATGTTGCAGGATAACACGCAATGAATAGTATCCACCATAAGTATAGGTTAGATGCTTATCTGGGAATCTATCACGGAAATAGCTTCTTATGTTATTCTTTGGATAAGTAAGAAGTTTCCAGGGTGAATAGAAGGGCTCTCCACCAATGGGTACTATGTTACTTTTCTTCATCTCACACTACTCGGCAGATTCACAACCCTATCTGCGAACCATTCAGTATTCTGCAAACCATCTGTTTCATAATCCTTAAACATTGGCAATCTGTTCATCAGTTCCCAAATTGGTCTTGTCATTACACCATTGTCATTTGTATACTGCAGAAAACATTGTTGCGACTGTTTATCCTTTAGTATAACTGCATTCAGCCAATAGTTTGATATACAGTGATCAGGTTCAGAGAAGAATTTAATATCTTTATTGTTTTCAAAATACTTCTTATAGCTCTCTGCAGTATTTCTTTTATTGGCTAATATATCGTCTATCTGTTCTAACTGTGCACAACCTAATGCCGCATTTATATTTGGCATACGGTAATTATAACCTATATGGTCATGTACAAATTCCCAACGGTGTGGTATTTTTGCTTGTGTTGTAATATGTTTAGCAAATTTACCTAACTCTTCATCCTGAAAGAGTAACATACCACCACCCCCTGTTGTTATGGTTTTATTACCGTTAAAACTTAATATCCCTACTTTGCCAAATGTACCTGTGTGTTTGTCTTTATAAAAACTACCAAGACTTTCGGCAGCATCTTCAACTATATCTATATGATAACTATTACATACTTCTACAAGTTTATCCAAATGTACTGGGTGTCCAAAAGTATGCATAGGCACACATGCTTTAATTCTTCTTTCGGTTCTTTTGTTATAACAGCTATCACCTTTTACTTTAGCATTTTCTTTTAACCAGGCTTCCAAAGCCTCCGGTGACAATCCCATCGTGTCTTTGTCCACATCAATAAAAACAGGATATGCACCAATATAACTGATGGCATTGCAAGTAGCAATAAATGTGAGAGCTTGTGTGAGGACTTCATCGTCTCTTTCAACGCCCACCAGCATCAAAGCCATATGGAGTGCATTGGTACCGTTCACGCAGACTACCGCTTTCTTTGCCCCGGTGTAGTTCGTCATCATCTCTTCGAACGTGTCGACAAACTTACCGACACTGGATACAAAGGTGGTATCGATGCATTCATTCAGATACTTTTTCTCATTACCCCTGAATGTGGGCACATGGAGTGGAACCATTTCATCGGTTCCATATAATTCGTGAATAAAAGAGACAACTTCTTTATACATGCTCAATTACATTTTTGCATCCAGATATTTGCCTTTTTCGATATAGTCGAAATTGGGAATCATCTCAAAGAACAAATCGACCAGTTCTTTTTTAGTCCAACTGCCGCTTTGCTTCATTTTATCAATTGACGCTTTGAAATGATCCAATAAATTGGAATCATAAACAGCCTCGTTTTTGATAATACCCAGGTTCTTAAATCTGTTTAAATCCAAAATCTCATTCGCGGTGAAGAACTCCTCAAAGTCTTTTTCCCCTGTTGTGTCACTTTCGGTGAACAAACAAGGCCATTGGCCTTTTTGTGGCAGTGTGTGAACCAACTTTCTGGCTCCATCTTCTGTTTTACACAGAAACGGTTCATACCCTTTGTCTTTTAAATACCGGATGGCAATATCTGAAAAAGTGATCAGGTGAAGGCTTTCACTCAGCTTGGGAAAGAAAATATCTCTATTCTCTCCAAAAATAGTGGACATTAAACAGAGCTCCCCCGATTCTTTGGGAATCACAAAATAACGTTTCACATCGTTGGGAGCCACAATGGGTTGTTTCTTTTGAATACGCTGATTGAAACCATGCAACAAGGATCCATCGGAAAAAGCGACGTTGGCGAAACGTGCGGTGGAAATATCAATCTGTTCGCTATATTTCATCAGGTACATCTCCATGATGCGTTTGGATGCCCCCATCATATTGGCTGGATTGGCTGCTTTGTCGGTAGAAACACAGAAATATTTTTTTACTCCTTTTTCAATAGATTGTTTGATTGTCTTTACGGTATTATAAATATTCACATCTATCATCCGCATCATGGTGAAAGGATCTTTCTCACTCCTAACATGTTTGAGAGCTGATAAATTTAATACGTAATCATACTCACCATCTGCGTTCCAAAATGCATCATATTCAATGGAGCCAATATCCAGCGCGAAAGTCTGAAAATCTCCGTCGATGTATCCGAATGAACTACGAATATCCCGCACCAATTCCACCATATTATTTTCACTAATATCCACAACGTGCAACTTTCGCGGGTTGCGTTTGAAAATCTCCTTGGTAACTGCCTGACCGATTGAACCGGCACCTCCAATAATCAAAAAACGAGAGGAACTTACTATCTCAGATAGTACTTTCTCGTTTTG
>JAQVXN010000239.1 GCA_028709135.1 Bacteroidaceae bacterium
ATGGGCAAGTCAAATGTACTTTCTTGAAATTTCTTACTATTTAAAATACTTTCAATGGAAACGACTCTTGGATTCTTGTTCGGTACCTCAATACCAATGGTGCCTTTACCAGGAATTGGGGCTATAATACGGATGCCAAGGGCACTGAGACTAAGGGCAATGTCGTCTTCGAGATTCTTTATTTTGGAAATTCTCACACCTTGCGCTGGAGTAATTTCATAAAGTGTGATGGTGGGACCTACGGTTGCTTTGATGCTGGAAATCTCGACTCCAAAATTATGAAGAATAGTAGTGATGCGGTTTTTGTTTTCGGTTTGTTCTGCCATGTCAACCGCTGTATTCTGGTCGTCATATTTTTTTAGTAGATTGAGTGTCGGATATTTATAAAATTCCAAATCCAACGTTGGATCGTAGGGGTTTTCCACTGTTTTTTCGTTGGCTTTTGTTTCTTCTTTGTTGTTTTCCACAATGAAGTCAGGCTCAGTTTTGTTACTGCTGTGGGTGACGTTCTTTTTTGAATTTGTATGATTACAGCGTTGTTCGCTCTCAATGTCTGCACAATGGTCTTCATTTGTTTCTTCTAATTGTGTAGGCTCTTTCTTTATATTTGTCAAATCAATGACGGTAGAACCTTCGTCTTCAAAATGAATGGGGTCTGGTACCGATTTGACCGGAACATTGTTAAGGGGCGTTTGTTGCTTCGCAGTTTTTTTATTGAAAAGTTCTTTGGGGTGCATGAACTTGCGAATAATGATAATGGTGCGTTTGCTTATATAAATAAGGTATGCGATGGCAGAGGCCAAAATCACGAAAAAAAGGCCAAGTTTCCCGATTTGAGCAGTAATGGCATTACAAATATAAATGCCGTGCATACCGCCTGGAGGAAATGTCAACTTCCCGCATAGTTTATCTGGGAGGAACGACAAAAATACAGACAGCCAAATCATAAGAAACGTGTAATTAATAAATTTTCTCCAAGTGTTTATGCGATAGGTGTTCATCAGTCGCATCGCTGCAAAAATTAGAAAAAGAGGAATGAAAAATGCTGCGAGTCCGAAACAACCCTGCATCAGAAAATAAGCAATTTGAGCTCCCAAATAACCAGCTTGATTTTGTATGTCTTTATGTGAAACGTTTGATACGTTATTTTTTGCGGCTTCCAGAATACTTTGATCTTGGGCTCCTGTAATGATATAAGAGATGAAAGCGAGAATCATGAAGATTGCCAAAAATAGTAAAAGCAGTCCCATAAAAAAATGCAGCGTGTCGCCTTTCGCAATATCTTTAATACCGCTAGCATTTGTCAGTTTCGTAATAGGTTTTTCTTCTTGTCTTTTTTTAGGCATATTATTTCCTTGTGTGAACTTGCAAATTTAATGGTTTTTTGTTTGATTCCCCCCGATTTTGTTTTTTATTTCCTTATCTCGAAGGGAGTATTTTAGATGATGATAGTTGTTTGGCTATTCAAAAGATTCGAAAATAAGCATTTGAGATGTTTTCTGGATGAGATAAAAAATTATGAGGTTGCAGTAGAGAAGAAAACAACGATTATTTTTTTGTCTGGAAAATAATTCATACTTTTGAAGAGGAAATAATAAGGTTATTTGTTGTGGATAAGAGTTGCATCTGAAGTAATGTTTGTCTAAAGAATCTTGGATAAGATCATGTTAGTGTACACAATTTTGCAAGCGAATTTTCATAGATTTAGGGCATAAAATGACATTTTTGATTTAAAACAAATCTGGATATTGAGAATCCGACAAAACTGGAAATGACAGAGTTAAAAATGAATAGGATAAAAAGAATAGGTTTGCTGAGCTGTTTCTCAGTGTGTATGTTTTGTGTGGGAAATGCGCAAAAAGTTGAAGATGACGGAAATGTCGAGATTAATGCGTCCTGTCGTTTGCAGACATTAGAGGGATGGGGTACTTCTTTGTGCTGGTGGGCAGCACAGGTTGGACTATGGGATAGTAAAAAAGTAAACGAGATAACGAACTTCATTGTTTCACCGGATAAACTGAACATGAATATATTTCGTTATAACATAGGAGGAGGAGATGATCCTTCTCATATTGGCGGTCACATGGTCAAAGGTAAAGGAAGACGGGCAGAAATGGAGGGGTTTAAAGTTTCTTCAACAGCTCCCTATAATTGGAATGCAGATGCAGCTCAACGAAAGATTTTGTTGATGTTGAAGAAAAAACGCAAAGATGCTATTTTTGAAGCTTTTTCAAATTCAGCTCCTTATTGGATGACTTATAGTGGGTGTGCGGCAGGTAATAATGATGCATTGAAAGATAATTTGAAACCTGAGTATTATGGACAGTTCTGTGATTATCTGATTGATGTATGCAAATATTATAAGCAACGATTTAACGTAAATTTTCGAACGCTGGAACCGTTTAATGAATCTTTATCAAATTACTGGCATAATCAGGGAACCCAAGAAGGCTGTCATTTTGAGCCTCAATCTCAAATCAATGTGATTAGACTTCTATATGGCAAGTTGCGTGCATCTGGTTTACGTACGGAAATTTCAGCTTCAGACGAAACGAGTTTAAGTCATACGATAAAGATTCAGCATGTATATCATGATGCCGGTGACATTTGGAATAAATTGGGGCAAATAAATACTCATACGTATAGTGGATCGGATGCGGAACGTTCACAGGTTCATGATTTGAGCGTACAAGCGGGTAAACGTCTTTGGCAGTCTGAAACCGGTCCTAGTGGTGGCAAAGGATTGAAAAGTAATTTGATGTTAACACAAAAAATGTTTGATGATTTGAAAATTATGCAGCCTGTTGCATGGTTGGATTGGCAAACTATGGAAGAATCCGGTGACGAATGGTGCGTGATGAATGGTAATTTTAAAACGCATGAGTTTCATCTTGTAAAAAACTTTTATGTGAGGATGCAGATCACTCGTTTTTTTAAGCGCGGATATACTCTTGTTGGTTGCGATGCCAAAAATATTTTGGCAGCTGTTTCGCCTTCCAAAAAAGAGTGCGTGATAGCTATATTGAATGATTCTGCAAGTGAACAAAGTAAAACGCTTCATCTAGTTGGCTTTCATGGTTTGCACCATGTTAATGTGTGGAGGACAAGTGAGACAGAAGACTGTAAACAATTGGCTTCAACTACTGTTGATAAGAATCTCATGATTTGTGTTGCACCCGCCTATTCTTTGACTACATTTGTGATTTCAAAATGAAAAACATTAGAAGGTGGTAGTTTTTTATTAAATTTGCAATCCGATTTCTGTAACTTCATTTTTAGATGCAGAAAAACAACAGAAATATTCTAAAAGATGAACGAGAAGCAAAATACAGGCGTCTATTCAAATGACGTCATTGAATTAGTCACTGTGGCTACAGAATACTGTGTGAGGGTAGAGCGTGCTGTTGATGCTAAGCAGCGCGATTTTGTTTCAGCAATGTTGAAGATACTGCCTCTTTTATACATTAAGGCGATGATGCTTACGGATTGGTCAAGAGAGGAAGATTCTGAAGTCGAACAGTTTGTGACAGAAGATGATTATAATTTTGTTCTCAATGGTGTGGCAACTGTTATGAGTAGCCACGACGATTATCTGGACGTTTTTGTTGAGGATATGAAATACAGTGATGTGCCGATACGTAAAACCATTTCTGAAGATTTAGCAGACATTTATCAAGATGTAAGAAATTTTGTAGGTGTCTATCAACAGGGCTATGATGATGCAATGGCTGCGGCATTGAGCCATTTGATGGACCAGTTTCCAAAATATTGGGGACAGCGTATTCCTAGTGTAATGAGAGCTCTTCACGATGTATACTTTCTTCAAGAAACGGAATCCGAAGAGAACGATAATGAGACTTATGAATGACAACATTATACGCAGAAGTAGATAAAACAAAAATTGCAGATTTACCACAAGTCCTTTTTAGCGGGCGTATTGTGGTGATTGAAACTGCAGAAAGTGCCGAGAAGGCAGTGGATTTTTTGTGTAAAGAAAAAATATTGGGTGTGGATACAGAGACGCGCCCTTCATTTCGCAAAGGCATCACCTATA
>JAQVXN010000240.1 GCA_028709135.1 Bacteroidaceae bacterium
AGTGTCACCAGCAAGTTGTGAATCGATAAGATATTTAGAAAATTTCCGTACATTATTTCTTGCACTGCAAAATGCACTTTGAATTTGATACATGTCTTGTGTAGTTCGAAAATTCATAGTTTATTTACTATCACTAGTTACTATGTTTGCAAGAATAATAGAAAATAACAATGCAAGATGCCGCTCATTGGAGGCTTCGCGCCTCCAGCCGCTTAGGCTAACCGCCGCGGTGTTTTTCATAGTTTAAACCCAAACCCTAATTTTTTAGGTAATTGATATTTTCATTTGCTTGAGCAGTATTCTGGTGGACTTGTTCATTTCCGAGATTACGGACTCTCCTGGGGCGAACCTGATCTGTTTTATGGATTTCAAATGTTCCACCGCGTCATTTATCGAATACCTGTGGATGAGCATCTGTTTCTTTTTCAGTGGCGTTGTTTTGAGTATGCCGAAAAGCCGGTATATGATCTGCATGCTAATGTGGTTGATGAGCATCCATCCCTCGAGCGATTCTTCCCTTTGCATGTGGGAGCATGATGCTTCAATGGTGTTCTTGAAATGGTCGAAAAATTGCTCTATCTCCCCCCTGTTCTTGTATTCCACATACAGGTCGCGTGAATTGAGCGGGGTGTTGTGCAAGACTGCCAACGTCCCCATGGTGCGAATTTTCTCATTGAATTTTGTTTTCGAGAAGCTCTCCGGCAGGGATAATATCCTTGACAGGTAGTCCGTCTTTTCCTGTTCCCTGAGTTTACCGTCTAGGAACAGCTCCAGTTTCCTCTCGCCCATATCCAGTGTGTGGGCATGGAAGATGAATCGCTTCGAGAAATTGAAATAATTGTCGAACTGCTCCACCTTCTCCAGTGCTTCGTAGGGTATCACCCGGTTGTCCCGCCTGAGCGGGATGATGTACCGCATCGACAGCCTCTCGAGTTCCGCGATGTTTGCTTCCGAGAAGAAGCCCTTGTCGGCGATGAAAACACACTCTTCCATCCCGCTGATTTTTATGGTATTCTGCATGGCCGGCACCTCCCTGATGTTCCCGGGAAGCAGGCGGTAGTAGATCGGTTCCAGCGAGAGCGCGTCGTAGAGGTAAAGGAGTACGAACTGCGACTGGAAGTCTATCCCGGAGTTATAGCCCTTTTGGGAGAGGCCGATGTTTCCCGATTGCAGGACGATGTCCGTGGCGTCCATCAGCACGGTGCGGTCCCTCTTTTGCGTGGGCTGCGTGAATGCGTGGATCGACTGGCGCATCCTCCCCGCCTCGAAAAGCATGTCCGACACCTTCTGCTCGTATATCTTCCCTTTCCAGCCAACCATGTCCGGCATGGCGGAACGCTCCAGTTCGGCCGGGACGTTTTTCAACGGGGACTTGAAGGCTACGCGGCAATACGCCATCATGACTATGAACTCCCAATGCACCGGGAAATGTCTTTTCAGGGAGTCGAGCATCCCGTTATCCTCCAGCGCGTCGAGGAACCACCTGGCAAACCCGTACTCGAACACCATCACCTGCTTGTCGAGGTGACTGTTCCGGCTTTTCCTTTTCAGCTCCGCCTTCTGCGAGGGTGTAAAACCTTTTTCCTGGCTGATGCTCCCCAGGATGCCCAGGGAGACTTTTTTGAACGTTTGAGCGTTTTGTCGTAAACGGATTTCACGCCGTAAAGATAATACCGCCCGTTAATCAGCTTCAGTTCGGTTCCGGGCCTCTTGTGCTTCAAGGCTCAATCGGGATGGTTGATTGTTGTTTTCATCTGTTTTTATGTTTTATTGTAATTACCTAAATAGGTAATGCAAAATAACAATAAAAAAAACCACATAAACAAATATTCATGCGGTTTTTTTGAATTTCTCTGTTACCTATCTTTTAGGGTTTGGGGTTAATAGGGAAAGGCCGTAAAAATAGAATAGTACCCCTGATGGAAGAACAGGTGCAACTTCATAAGAATTACATGGATGAGCATCATCTACAAGAAACAAGAATGATTATGCATCCTTTATTTTATAATAGCAGAAGGGAAAAACTCACGAGATCAGGAGTGTTGTATATCCTCAATTTATATATTGATATGGCAAAAAAAATTAGTTCTAATGATATACCTGAAAAGGTCAGTTGCCACTCTTTGAGGCATTCTAAAGCGATGCATCTATTGCAGTCGGGAGTTAATCTCGTGTACATAAGAGATATACTGGGACACTGCTCTATACAGACTACCGAAGTTTATGCCAGGACAGATAGTAAGCAAAAACGAGAAGCCCTTGAGAAATCATATGTAAACTTGACTCCTGACAATAATAATGAGCGGCTTTGGGAGCAGAATGACAATTTATTAGACTGGCTTCAAGATATGAGGTGATAAATGATTATGTAAAGTCGAATAGTAAAGTAATGATTGTAAACTTTTGAATTACAACACTAAGACTATAGCGACTTTACATAATAAATAACTTTACATAAAAGAAAAGCTCTATTTGCCAGCGTTTTTTATAAAGTTCAGCAACCTGGAGTGAAGATAGGTGCATTGCATTTGTCAAAAACGCAAACTCACGTTTTTGTTCTTCATCCCAATATCTGACCAAACGAAGAGACACAGGGTAGTATTGCCTTGGATAAAAACCCGTCAATTCGATCGTCATATCCGAAAAGACATTTTTGGGCAACATACGCTTTCATTTGATGGTCTTGTACCCAAGATTCTTCTTTGCCCTGACAACGAAGCAGGCTTCTATCTGATTGGATCCTGTACAACATCTTGAAGTTATTGTAAGCACGGTCAAAAACGTAGTAAGAACCCGGTTCATAAGGTATTTCCTTCATTGCCTTTGAATCGTGTACTGCCGCCTCGGTGATATGAAAAAATGTAGGTATCTGTGTTTTCAGATCATACAACGTGTGTACTTTAATGTCACCTTTCTTACTGCGGAATTTTGGCCACCAGAATACAGCAAGGCACAAATCAATGGTAGTCGAATCGAAAGTTCATTCCGAGCTTGAAGATCTCCGTAGCACGTTTCTGCCTCGTTTCTTCACCAGACAATAAGCATACTCTTCAAAGATGCGGTAGTCCCTGTATTGATTAACTCTGGCCAAAGATGATCTTGAAACGTTCCTGCCCATTCCTGAATGATAACACTTGGAGTGATGAGCAGCAAGGGCGATAATCAAATCCCTGAGATTTTCACGTATCTGTTGCCACCGTACTTGGCTACGATACGATTGAACTTACTTCGATTCATAAACGAGACCAATTGAGCGAAAACGTATTTATCTTGAAACATATACTATCAGATTAATTTGATGTAAAGCTACAAATTCAAGTCCGTTCGCTAGAATAACATCCGTAACTAACTATATTTCAAAAATATAAAAGAACTATTTTAGATTTTAATCGGACAGTAATGAAAATATTATGATGAAAATAAAATATATCTTATTCTTCATATTTGTCCTACTCTTAATAGCATGCGAATCGGAAAAAACTAAATACACAAAGACCTGTTTTTATTATTGATTCGCATATCCATTACAGAGCAACCGATGAATGTGAAAAATTGTTTGTTGAGGTTTTTTACCAAACACAAAGCCATGGGTTGTATATTAGTCAATATGGAGGATTTGGAAAGAGGAATTAAATTTGCAGCAGATCATCCGGATTTAACAATACCATACGCTGCTATAGATATTGAGAGTTCTACTGTTACTGATGAAATTCGTAAAGTAAAAGAAATGGGATTCAAAGGTCTTGGAGAACTATTTGCTATAAATGGATTTAATTATGATAATCCAAAATACGATTCGATATGGATACTTGCTGAAGAGTTAAAGATGCCAATTCTGCCGCATACAGAGATACATGCTAAAGGAAGTGTACCTACCCCTTATTAACTGGAATAAAAATCAAAAACAGTTTGACTTTTTTTACAAACTTATATAAAAAAGTTTGAATTTTATACGCCGCCCGATAAAAATCGGGGCCGTAACTGTTCTACTTGTAATTAACGTGTTCTATGACACAAAGTATAATTTAAAATTATCATTATGAGAAC
>JAQVXN010000241.1 GCA_028709135.1 Bacteroidaceae bacterium
GTAAGTATTCAAAAGATACAATAAGAAGATACCTTGAAAATCCAAGTCAATACGAAGAGCAATTACGTGAAGTTTCTCAGTATCTTATATTGGTTTCAACTAGGTATATGAAGCTGCTGTATTATTTCGCACATATGCTCACGTTAGATAATATACTTATTCCATTAAATACTGATAACATGGATAAGAATAAATTTAAAACAACATATAAAAAGATTACAACATTTGTTGAAAATTATAATATTAAAGATACATTTTCTGAAATTATTAAAATATTATTACTTGATGGTGTGTACTTTGGCTATGAAAGAAGTCAAGGTAATTCAATTATGGTTCAGCGATTGCCTACTAATTACTGTAAGATTACTGGCATTGAAGATGGTGTTTACACTTTTTCTTTTGATTTTAGTTATTTTAATAATCATGATATTAATAATTTTCCATCAGAATTTAGTGTTTTATATGATAACTATAAACAAACGCGCATCAGTTGGCAAGAATTAGATAGCAAATACTCTGTTTGTTTTAAGTTTAATAAAGAAATATCCTTTAATTGTCCTCCGTTTATTCAATTATATGAAGAATTAATGGACATTGAGGATATTAAAGATTTAAAGAAACAAAGAGTAAAATTAGATAATTTTAAATTATTACTTCAAAAGATTCCACTTAAAAAAGATCCTAAAAACGAAAGAGACCTTGTGTTTACTCGTGATACGGTTAAGGGGTTTCATGATAATATCAAAAAGGGTTTACCACCTGGTATCGCTTTAATTAGTTCGCCAATGGAAATTGAGGATTTTTCATTTGAGCGTAAAAAAGATCGTATTGAAGATAACGTTGAGAAGGCTGAAGAAGAATTATTTAATAGTGCAGGTATTTCATCTGCGGTATTTAATGGTGCAGATAATAGCATTGCTTTAAATCGATCAATTAATCAGGATGAATCAATTATGTTTTCTATACTTAGGCAAATTGAAAGACACTTTAGGAAACGTTTGTATTTTATTGATTCAGTTCAGAGATTCAAATTATTTTTTCCTGATTTAACTATATACAATAGAAATGATATGATAGATAGCATGTTGCGATTATCTCAATTTGGGATGCCAAAAAGTTTGTTATTTGCGGCGGTTGGATTTAGCGCGACTGATATTGTAAACTTATCTAATTTGGAAAATGATTATTTGAATTTAGTTGATAAATTAGTTCCTTTAGTTTCAAGTCATACTGCTGGCATGTTGGATGAGGGTGGCAGACCATTGAAAGATGAAAATGATTTAAGTGATCAGGGTGTTAAGCAAAGAGATCAAAATAAAAACAAAAATAAACCCAAATGATGATAAATAACGGATTTTAATTATATCCGTTTTTTTATATTTTTTAAAGGAGGTGAAACAAAGTATTGAATCACCTTGAGTATATGTCAATTCCTACTAAATTTGAATTAACTGACTTTGATGATCGTTTCAAACGTGTAAGGATATATGTAATGCATGATCAGTTAAATTTTAATAATAGTTTTTTCGGCATGGAATCCATAGAAGATGCCAAAGATTCTATTTGTAATATCCCCATATTGGCTTTTATAAAACAAGTTGATGGCTCTGATGAAGTGGATTTTGGTGGTCATGAAATTGAAATTATATTAACTGAAGGCGATTATAAAGTACGTTATTTAGGTAGACCTATTGGTGTTATACCCTCAGATAATAATAATTATCATTATGAATCAATTGACGAAAAGACCTATGTTGTTGTTGATGGTTATATTTGGGTTGACTATGCAAATGAAGCATTAGATATTCTCGAAAGAGATAAAGAAAAACCCCATAGTATGGAAATTAAGGTGCTTAGTTATTCTTATAATAGTCAAAATAAATATACAGAAATAACTAAATATCTTTATACTGGTTTGACTTTATTAGGATCTGATGTAACGCCAGCAATGGTAAATAGCAAAGCGACATTATTTAGTAAGTGTGACAGCAGTGATAGTTGGCAAAAAATGATTAATGAATTAGCATTGTCTTTTACCAAGGAATTTCCTCAGAAAGATAATGTTGATGATATTATTTCAGTTCAAAAAGGAGATGATTTAGTGGATGAAAAGTTAAAAATGTTGGAAAGTTTTTCGGTGTTAAAGAAAGACATTGAAGCATTTGGGGTTGATTTAGAAAATATTAGCTTAGATGAGTTAAAAGTGAAAATTGAAGAATATCAAAAACAAAAAGCGAACACGGATCAATTTACTTTGACTTCTGAACAATTAAAAGATGAGTTAAGAATTGAATTAAGTAAAGAGAAACATATTGATGATTGGGGGTATAAATGTCGAAGGTATTGGTATGTAGATCATTTTGATTCGTTAGTAATTGCCGAAGATTGTGCAGAAAATTATAAATTATTTGCGTTTACTTATTCAGTCTCAGATGATAAAGTTATTATTGATTTTAATAGTAAAAAACGCTATAAAATTACCTATGTACCATTCGAAGATGAAGCAAAAATTACTGAATTTACTTTAATAACCAAAGAACGTTCTGATTACGAATTAGACATTAAGCAAAAAGAATTGCAGAAAGGTTTTGCTGTTGAGAAAGAAACTTTAATTAAGGATTTTGAAGCAAAACTACAAGAAGTTAATGATAAGTATTCCCAACTTGAAAATCAAAATAAAGAACTTCAAGAATACAAGCAAAACAAACTTAATGAAGAACGTGAATTGGCTGAAAAAGAATTGTTTAGCCATTTTTCTAAACTATTAACAGAAGATGAACTTCAGCCAATTAAGGATCAATCTTCACAATTTACTATCTCTGAATTAAAAAAGGAATTATATATTCTCGTAGGTAAGAAAAATAGTAAATTTACTGCCAATAAACAAGAAATTAAAGAGAGTAAATTTACTAGGATACCTATTAATACAGATAATGATAATAAATATTCCAAATCTTATGAACATCTAATTCAACAATACATCAATAAGTAATTTATAAAGGAGGAATTTTATATTGGCTAGTTATGTTCGATTGGATAAAATAAATGCTTCAACTCATGGAAATATTGAAAGCGTAGTACATAGTGCGAATCTCGAGAATGGTATGGTTTGCATGTTGGGTAGTTTGGTGAATGGTGAAAGGGAACTTTATAATGTTGCGATACCTACAAATGCGACTATCATTACTGATGAAATCTTGCTAATTGCTTCTCCTGAAATTATGTATGATGAACGTTTAGACCGTTTGCGGGATTTTTTCATTTCTGCCAATAAGCCAGCTAGAGCGTATCACTTCGCCGTAGGTGATGAGATTACTATTTCTGATGACGGAATTACTGGTGATACAGTTGTCGATCAATTTGTAGTTCCAGCAAACAATTCGCTAAGATTTGCTGCCGCTGCAGTAGATCCTGGTGTTGCAGTATCACGTTTTTGCGCAAAAGTAGTTAGCAAAGAAACATGGAGTGAGGGTGCCTGTACTACGATTAAAGTATTGCGTGTGTAATTTTATTATACTATAGGGGAGGTTTTTGCGTTAATGAGCAAAGAACTTGTAAAACTTGCTGTTGATTTATATAATAATCAAATTGGAAAATATTCAAAAGAAGATGTAAACGAAACACTGCGCCAAGAATTGATTAAATTAAATGGCGGCTCTGAAATATTTAACCGTAGGGAATTTCGCCGTAATAAAAATGAAATATTTACAATTATTGAAGTAGCTTTAGATCAATTGATTGTTAATATAATCGATAAACAATTTAACGATTTTATTGAAACCCGAAATTTAGCCTGGGGCGATACAAATGTATTTAAATTGCCCAATAATGAACTTTTTAACGTTGCAATGATTGCTAACGGAACGTCCAATCTAAAAAGGCAACGCTTAGGTGACAGAGGGCAAGTAGTTATTGAAGTTGCACCTTATGGTATGAAAATTTACGAAGAATTACTTCGTTTTTTGGCTGGCAAAATTGATTGGGTAGATATGGTTAATCGTGTAGCAAAATCTTTTGAACTTCAACTTTCACAACAAATTTATGCGT
>JAQVXN010000242.1 GCA_028709135.1 Bacteroidaceae bacterium
GTGGTGGATTCAATGTCATGGCACATTTGAAAATGGCGTGGTATTCGACATTACTCAAGGATTTGTTTATGGCCAGTTGGCAAAAGACCAAATACACAACTCCTATATTGACATTATTGGAACGAAGGGTGTGGCCAGAATGACACATGATTTCAAAATAGCAAAAGTTTCTCTGCATGGTGTCAGTGAAACAGTTGAATTAGAAAAGCCTTTTGGCGGTAAAAATATTAATGTATTGGTAGATTTGTTTGCAAATTCTATTGAAACGGGGAAACGCAGTTCTCAGTTGCCATTGATGCGTGATTCAGCTATTGCATCAGAATATGCGTGGACTTTTTTGGAAGATGCTCATAAACATGATTTACCTTCTGTAGGCAATTTAAAGACATTGGAACAGATTCGTGAACGTCGCCGTCATATGAAAAACGGTTATGGCTTACTTCCTAAACGCTAGCTTGTCGATGTTGCGAGATTTAAAAAGACTGAAGATTAACTCTAAATAAAAGTATTATGTCAGACATTTCAAGAAGAGATTTTTTGAAAGCTAGTGGAGCCGCAGTGGCCGGCTTGGTAATAGCCCCAAATACAATTTTGGGAAAGAAAAAAGGCCACGTAGCACCAAGTGATAAAATGAATATCCTTGGCGTGGGAATTGGTGGCCGTGGAGCTGCTGATTTAAGTGGAATGGAGACGGAAAACATTATTGGTCTTTGTGATGTGGATTGGAAATATGCAGCTCATATTTTTGATAAATATCCTAAGGCAAAGCGATACAATGATTATCGTAAAATGTTTGACGAAATGTTGAAAGACGCAGATGGCGTGATGGTTGCTACGGCAGATCATACACATGCCATTATTGCGGCAAATGCTATGATGGGAGGCAAAAACGTTTACGTTGAAAAACCGATGACGCTTTATGTTTATGAGTCCCGATTGCTTGCTAAATTAGCTAAAAAATATAATGTAGCAACTCAAATGGGTAATCAAGGAGCTTCCGGCACAGGGACACGCCAGGCTCTAAATTGGCTTTGGAATGGTGAAATAGGTGAAGTAACAAAAGTAGAAGCTTATACGAATCGTCCAATATGGCCCCAAGGAATGTCTGCTCCAAAAGAAAAAATGGCAATTCCTTCTACGATGAACTGGGATGCATTTATTGGCCCTGCTAAGTTCCGTGATTACAATTCTGCATATACTCCTTGGAATTTCCGTGGATGGTGGGATTTTGGTTCCGGGGCTCTTGGAGATATGGCTAATCATATTTTACAGGTCGCATTTAAGGGCCTTAATTTAGGATTCCCTACAGAAGTAATTGGCAGCTCTACTATGTTGATGACAGATTCCTGTCCTACTGCCCAAAAAATAACGTATAAATTTGCTGCTCGTGACAATATGCCTAAATTGGCGTTGCCAGCAGTTGAATTAACTTGGTATGATGGTGGGTTGATGCCTAATTATCCTGAAAATTTGCCAGTTGATAAAAAATTGTTGGCAGATGGATCTTGTATTTTCTATGGAACAAAAGATACAATGGTCGTAGGTAGTTGGGGCCAGAATCCATTCCTCGTGTCTGGACGTAAACCTCAAGTTCCAGAACTTTGTCGTGTTGTTAAAGATGACAATCACCAACAGGACTGGATTCGTGCGTGCAAAGAAAATCCTGCAACGCGAGTAAAGACTTGTTCTGATTTTAGCGAAGCAGGCCCTCTAAATGAAATGATAGTAATGGGTGTTGCTGCTGTTCGTTTGCAAGATCTTGGTCAGTGGCTCAAATGGGATGGCCAAAACATGAGATTTACGAATGTTCCGGCAAACGCTAAAATTCGCAGTATTGTTGAAGATAAATTTAAAATAACGGATGGCAATCCTACGTTTGACCGTACATACAGTGATCCTGTTGATGCAAATGAATTTGCTGCACGTCTTATTAAGCCAGTTTATCGTGATGGATGGGTTTTGCCTGAATTGCCAGTATAAATTATTAGATGAATCAATTTAAGTAAGGAATCATGAAAAAAATATTTTGTTCAGCTGCATGTTTGTTGCTGTTATTGGGAATGAGTTCATTTATGCCTCAACCAACGAAAGTTGTAAAAAAAGGTATGGTTACACTTGCTTGTTCTCAGCAAATAAATGGTGGTGCCACGGAGAAAGTCCAGTTGGCAGTAGATAAAAACGGGTATATTAAAATTTTTGACGGCAAGTCCATGAAAGGTTGGCGTGGTTATGGTAAAAACCATATTCCATCTCGATGGATTGTTGAAGATGGTTGCATAAAGTTTAATGCGACTGGTCAAGGTGCGAATTTGGAGGGCGGAGATCTTATTTTTGCTCATAAATTCAAAAATTTCGAATTAGATATGGAATGGAAAATATCTAAAGGTGGCAATTCTGGAATTTTTTATTTAGCTCAAGAAGCTGTAAGTAAAGATAAAGACGGCAAAGAGCAACTTGAGCCGATTTATTGTTCTGCACCAGAATATCAAGTTTTGGACAACGTTAATCATCCTGACGCAAAGTTAGGGGTTAATGGAGATCGTCAGTCGGCTTCTTTGTATGATATGATTCCTGCAAAACCACAGAATCAGAATCCTTATGAACAATGGAATTATGCTAAAATTGTCGTGAAAAATGGTAAAGTGACTCATTATCAGAATGGAAAGGAAGTCCTTTCATATCAGTTGTGGACTCCAGAATGGACAAAACTGCTTCAAGCCAGTAAGTTTAGTGAGAAAAGTTGGCCATCTGCATTTGCTCTGTTGAATAATTGCGGTGGAGCCAATCATGAAGGTTTTATTGGTCTACAGGATCATGGCAATGATGTTTGGTATCGTAATATTTGTATTAAGGTCCTGAAGTAAATTTTTAGGAAATGAAGAAATACATATTATTATTGTTGCTGACTCTTTTTATCGGAAATGCTACTGCAGCAGTAAAGACTGCGCCCAAAAAAGAGTTGCCAAAAAAGGAAATGTGTTTGCAGCTTTATTCTATTCGTGATTTGATAGGTGATGCACAATTGTATGCCAAAAATCATGTAAAAGTATTTAAGCAATTAGCTGCAATGGGTTTTACTGGGGTTGAAGCCGCTAATTATGATAATGGGAAATTTTATGGTGTAACACCTGAACAATTTAAAACAGATGTTGAAGCTGCTGGTTTGAAAGTCGTTTCGTCTCATGCAACAAGAGGTCTTTCGGATGAGGAAGTTAAAAATCATGACTTTACAGAAGCTATGAAATGGTGGGACCAATGTATTGCTGCGCATAAGGCCGCTGGAATGAAATATATTGTTACACCTTATTGTGGTGTTCCGAAAAATTTGACAGAGGGTCAGGTTTGGTGTGATTATCACAATGCAATTGGACAAAAATGTCGAGAAAATGGTATTAAATATGGATATCATAGTCACTCACACGAATATCAGAAAGTTGATGGACAGGTCTGGTATGATTATATGTTAAATCATATTGCCCCCGAAAATATGTTTTTTGAAATGGATGTTTATTGGGCTGTTATGGCTCAAATTAGTCCTGTTTCTTACTTTAAGAAATATCCTGGACGCTTTAGAATGCTTCATATAAAGGATAAATATGAATTAGGCGAAAGCGGAATGGTCGGTTTTGATGCTATATTTAGGCACGCTTCCGAAGCGGGGTTAGAGAATTTTGTTGTTGAGCTGGAAGGAACAGATGGTACTATCGACATCATGGAGGCTGTTAAGAGAAGTGCTAACTACATTCGAAGTTCCAATTTTGTGAAAGCATCCTATTCCAAGAAATAATTTTTCTAAAATATTAGAAGAAAACCTGTTAAGTAGAGTCTTGACAGGTTTTCTTTGTCATGTTAGATTGAACTTGGACGAATACGAGGTAAGCGTCTCCGCGATTCTACATTGTCAGTAAAAGAAAAAGGGTTAATAGGACTAATCCACTAACCGTTTTTCCATTTGTCAGGAAGTAAGTTTCTGTATTTTTCTATGGGTGTATTTGGTGCCCATTCTGCTGTTTGGTTGATAATGTCTGTCAGATAATCAAAAAG
>JAQVXN010000008.1 GCA_028709135.1 Bacteroidaceae bacterium
TGTTGGATATATTGATGCCGATTTGCAAACAAACCCAGAAGATTTTAATTTACTTTTGGAACCTATAAAAGATTTTGAATTGGTAATGGGCATTCGCGCTAATCGCAAGGATACTGCATTCAAGAAGCTACAATCCAAAATAGCCAACGGCTTTCGACGCATGATGACACACGACGGTGTACAGGATACGGGATGTCCATTGAAGGTGATGCATACGGATTATGCTAAACGCGTTCCGTTTTTCACAGGTATGCACAGATTTCTTCCAGCATTGTTTCTCTTGCAAGATGCCCGCATTAAACAAATACCTGTTCGCCACTATCCACGCACAGCGGGACAATCAAAATATAATTTATGGAATCGTTTGGTAGCTCCTTTTATAGATTGTTTTGCCTATCGCTGGATGAAAAAGCGGTACATAAATTACCACATTTCAGAAAATAATATTGAATCTTAAAATTCGTATTTAATGGGAACAAGTCCGTTTGTTTTGGCTATAGGTTTTTTGGCGCAGGCTTTCTTCTCGGCACGGATGTTAGTCCAATGGATTTTATCTGAACGCGCTCGAAGAGTTCTCTCTCCCACTATTTTCTGGATATTAAGTTTGGCCGGGGCTTATCTGCTTTGCATCTATGGTTGGCTTCGCAACGATTTCTCCATCATTCTGGGACAGTTTATTTCTTATTATGCCTATCTGTGGAACATCAAACAAAAAGGCGTTTTAATTAAATTGCCACGTATCATTGCCGTTATTCTTATGCTCACACCGGTGATTGCTGTTGCATGGGTTCTGCATGATGCCTCCTCTTTTATTTCCGGCTTCCTACAAAATAAGAAGATTCCCATCTGGTTAGTCATATATGGATCTATCGGGCAAATCATTTTCACCTTAAGATTTGTTTACCAATGGATTTATTCCTATCGTAAAGGTCAGTCTATTCTGCCCAAAGGTTTTTGGATCTTAAGCCTTACGGGCTCTCTCGTTATTTGTTCTTACGGATGTATGCGCGCTGATTTGGTTCTGATTCTTGGTCAATCGTTTGGCGCCGTGGCATACATTCGTAATCTTATTATCGGACATCATTCTAATAACAAATAAGTTATGAAAGTTTTAGTAACCGGCGCAGCCGGATTTATCGGAGCCGCTTTAGTTAACAAACTACTTGAAAACGGATTTGAAACAGTTGGAATTGACAATATCAATTCTTATTATGATACTCAATTAAAATATGCCCGTTTAGCTCAAGTAGGCATCTTTCAAGAATACATTGATTACGGGAAACCAACAATCAGTATTAAAAACCCTTGCTATCACTTTCTAAAAATAGATTTAACGGACCGTGATGGTCTCAATCGTTTATTCACATCTGAACATTTTGACATCGTGGTTAATTTGGCGGCACAAGCTGGCGTCCGTTATTCCATCGAAAACCCTTATGCTTATTTGGATTCAAACGTTTATGGCTTTCTCAACATCTTGGAGAACTGCCGTCATCATGCCATAAAACATTTGATTTATGCCAGTTCCAGTAGTATTTACGGTAACTCTGCTCATACTCCCAATTCTGAAAATGACAGAACGGACTCTCCTGTCAGCCTATATGCCGCTATGAAAAAGTCAGACGAACTTATGGCCCATGCATATACGAATCTTTACAATTTACCTACTACGGGACTTCGTTTTTTTACTGTTTACGGACCGTGGGGACGCCCTGATATGGCTCCGTATAAGTTCTTGAAAGCCATATTAAATGGCGAAACCATTAATGTTTTTAATCACGGCAACTTAAGTCGAGACTTTACCTATATTGATGATATCATTGATGGCATGATGCTCATATTGCAGCATTCCTGTAACCCTCAAAGTCCTTATAAAATCTATAATATTGGTTGTTCCTCTCCTGTAAAACTAATGGATTTTATAGCAACTATTGAAAAGATTACAGGACGCAAAGCGATTATGAACATGCAAGAAATGCAACCCGGCGACGTTTTATCGACTTTTGCCGATACCCGTTTACTACAAAAGGATTTTGGCTATAAACCAAAAGTTTCCATTCAAAACGGGCTGACCAAATTTTACGATTGGTTTCGCTCTTACCAGGTTTCAAAACAATAACACACGCCACACGTTCTTTTACATTTTTGATAAAAAATCATACGACTGACTTTTTATAAGCATCAACAACAAATTATGTGGTTACAAAGTTGATGACGCAGTGCGTCACAAAAAAAACGCAGTGCGTCACAAAAAAAACGCGAGGCGTCACGAAAGAAACGCAGTGCGTCACAAACAATATTAGATCATCTTGTTTGCATAGAGATCACAAAAAAGAACTTCACTTTTAATCTCCTCCTGATTTTGTTATAAAAATCATAAAAAGTGATGGATCAAACTTGTACACAGACAGAATATGTTGTAATTTCGCACATGCAGAAAACAAAGTTAATCGATAGATAATTGCGAATGAAGTTATCGAAATAATCAAACAAAATCGGAATGAAGAAAATCAAGTACATTATGCTGTTGTTCTCATTTTTAATAATGGGAGCACAAGCGCAGAAAACAAGTTTTCTGACTGTTTTTGAAATGCCCAATGCTGTAAATTATCTTCCGGCGCCACCAGATACCGCAAGTCCTCGTTTTTTTAATGATTGGTATCAATATGGATGGGGAAAATCATTACGCCTGACACCACGAGGAGAACTTGCACGCAAAGATGCCGTGCTCACAGTAGATGCTATATCGGAAGATTTTTCGCCTGCTTTTGGAATGCAAATTTCAGGATCAAATACACCGGAATTATATGCGCTGTTGTCAAAAGTCATCATGGATGCCGGAAACGCTACTTTTCTGGCAAAAAAGCATTACATGAGAAAACGCCCTTACATGCAATTTCATGAAGAAACATTGATACCCAATGACGATGAAGCCCTTTCAACAAACGGGTCTTATCCGTCAGGACATACTACTATTGGATGGGCAACTGCGCTTGTTCTGGCAGAAATCAACCCCAAGCAACAAGACACTATTTTGGCTCGCGGATATGAATTCGGCGAAAGTCGCGTCATCGCCGGCTTTCATTACCAGAGTGACGTAGATGCAGGACGATTGGTGGCCAGCGCCGCAGTTGCCAGACTACACGCCAGCGAAGATTTCATGTTACAATTAAATAAGGCTAAAAAAGAATTCCTTGACAAAATACAATCTCAAGACGATTTAACGGATGGTAATACTCACAGAAATAAATTTGGTAAGAAGCACAAAAAGCTGAAAAAAGATTTGATGGCAACAAAATGACAAAGAATTTTAAAGGTACTGTTTGTGGCATTGCTGGAGCCATGGCTTACGGTACGAACCCGCTTTTTTCTTTACCCCTATTCAAAATGGGTGTAGATCTGGAATCTGTACTTTTTTTTCGTTACGCAGGAGCGACGTTGGTTTTCGGAATTATTCTTAAGTTGATGGGGATAAAATTGGGACTCAAACGACATGAAATACTACCTCTATTCATAATGGGTCTGCTCTTCGCATTATCGTCTCAAACACTCTATCAAAGTTTCTTCTATATGGATGCCGGGATTGCCTGCTCCATCTTGTTTACATATCCTATTTTGGTAGCCGTTTTCCAAACAGTCTTCTTTCATCAGAGAACGTCTCTACTTACGGCTCTTTGTATTTTAACAGCTGTCATGGGAGTTTGTATGCTCTATCGCGGAGACGGAAGAACTACATTAAACACCGCAGGATTACTTCTGGTTGTACTTTCTTCCATCTGTTATTCCATTTACATAATCGGAGTGGACCATTCCGTTTTAAAAAACATTCCATCCGGGAAGATGACATTCTGGGTTTTAGTAACTGGTACTCTACTCTTTTTTCTGTTAACAGGTTGTCTGACGCGATTAAACTTTTTTCCAATGACTACGGCCGGATGGATCAATGTTTTTGGCGTTGCGTTGTTACCCACAGTTATTCCGATATTTTTCATTAATATTGCCATCAAAAACATTGGCCCCACACTAAGTGCTATTATTGGAGCACTGGAGCCGGTTACGGCATTGATTATTGGAGTTCTAGTGTTCAATGAGCACATGACACTCCCTATTGCTGTTGGCGTCTTCTTAATTCTAGTATCAGTAGCGACTGTTGTGGGAGGCAAATATATAAATAAAATGATCAGGAACTTCTACAAAGAAGCCATTAAACATTTGTGCGGTTAATGGCTTTTATAAATCTTTTTTGTCCTTTACTATTGTTTTTCTCCTCCCTTTTTTGTATTTTTGCCTTGTAGATAACTATCAAAACAAGGATCAACCTTATCATAAACGAAGATAAAAACATAAGAACTAATATGGATATTGTAGAGAGATTTTTAAACTATGTAAAGTTTGACACACAGTCAAGCGAAGAGTCAAATACAACGCCGAGTACGGCGAAACAACTTGTATTTGCCAAATACCTACGTGATGAATTAGATGACATTGGTTTAAAAGACGTAGAATTGGATGATAACGGATATCTTTATGCCACACTGCCTGGGAACACGGATAAAGAAGCATCAACAATCGGATTTATTTCACACATGGACACAAGTCCAGATGCAAGTGGCGCTAATATTAAGCCGCGCATTGTGAAAGCTTATAATGGAGAGGACATCGTTTTAGACGAAAAAAACGCATTGGTTTTGTCTCCTAAAAAATTTCCCGAATTACTTTTTCACCAAGGTGAAGACCTCATAGTAACAGACGGCCATACACTGCTTGGAGCTGACGACAAAGCCGGCATCGCCGCAATTGTTCAAGCCATGGTATATTTAATGGAACATCCGGAAATAGAGCATGGCGATATTCGTGTAGGCTTTAATCCTGACGAAGAAATTGGGATGGGTGCTCACCTTTTCAATGTAGAAAAATTCGGTTGTGAATGGGCTTACACGATGGATGGCGGGGACATTGGAGAGTTGGAATATGAATGTTTCAATGCTGCTGCAGCTAAAATTAAAATAAAAGGTGCAAGTGTACACACGGGCTATGCAAAAGGAAAAATGATTAATGCCGTACGTATTGCTACCGAATTTCAAAGTTTGTTACCGCAAGACGAAACACCAGAAACAACAGAAGGTTACCAAGGTTTTTTCCATTTGATGAATGTACAAGGTAACGTAGAACAGGCTCAAATGAGTTATATTATACGCGATCATGACCACAAAAAATTTGATGACCGCAAAGAACTTATAACAAAGCTCGTAGAAGAATTGAACAATAAATATGGTGCAGGCACATTGACATTGGAAATGCATGATCAGTACTACAACATGAAAGAAAAAGTAGAACCGATGATGCACGTAATAGACATTGCGATCAAAGCTATGGAGCATTTAGGCATCTCACCTAAAGTTCAAGCTATTCGAGGTGGCACAGACGGAGCCCAATTAAGTTTTAGAGGTCTGCCTTGCCCCAACATCTTTGCAGGTGGCATCAATTTTCATGGACCTTTTGAGTTTGTTCCCATCCCATCCATAGAAAAAGCGATGCTTACTATTGTTGAAATATGCAAATTGACAGCAGCATTTAATGACTAATGGGTGAACTGCCTACTTTAATAGGAGATTTGGCCCTCATTCTCGTTTTAGCGGGAGTGGTAACCATTCTATTTAAAAGGCTCAATCAACCATTAGTTCTCGGGTACATTGTAGCAGGGTTTATCTGTGGCCCTCATATTCATTTTATGCCTTCTGTGGCAGACCCGGAAAGCGTAAAAACATGGGCAGACATTGGGGTCATTTTCTTAATGTTTACGCTTGGTTTGGAGTTTAGTTTTAAGAAAATTCTGAAGATGGGCCGAAGTCCTTTTATTGCTGCTTTAGCAATTATATTTTGCATGATAGGACTGGGCTCAATAGCAGGGCATGCTTTTGGCTGGACAAGAATAAACAGCTTGTTCTTGGGCGGAATGCTTGCAATGTCTTCAACAACAATTATATTTAAGGCACTCGACGATTTGGGCTTACGGCAACAACGATTTGCAAGTCTTGTTCTGAGCGTTTTGGTTATTGAGGATATTTTGGGCATTTTGCTGATGGTCGTACTGGCCATGCTCGCGCAGAGTAGCATTTTAGAAGGCATGGCTCTTGTCGGCAGTATGATCAAATTGTTACTTGTGCTTGTTGTATGGTTCCTCGTTGGAGTTTTCGTTATTCCAACTTTTTTGAGACACAACCGGAGATGGATGTCTAAAGAAACTTTACTCATTGTATCCCTGGGCTTATGCTTTTTAATGGTAGTACTAGCATCTAAAATGAACTATAGTTCTGCATTTGGCGCTTTCATGATGGGAAGTATTTTAGCAGAGACTGTTGAGGCAGAACAAATTGAAGCTGTTGTAGCTCCTGTAAAGGACCTCTTTGGAGCTATCTTCTTCGTTTCTGTGGGAATGCTTGTAGATCCCACAATTCTCGTACAATATGCTATCCCTATTTTAGTACTTGTTCTTACTATACTTATTGGACAGGCGGTATTTGGCACATTAGGTTTTTTACTTTCCGGTCAACCACTGAAAGTGGCCATGCAATGTGGTTTCAGTATGGCGCAAATCGGAGAATTCGCATTCATTATTGCCTCTCTTGGTGAAAGTCTAAAGGTTACGGGACATTTTCTATATCCTGTAGTTGTTGCGGTGAGTGTGATCACAACATTTCTCACTCCTTACATGATAAAATTAGCCATACCTGCTTATCATAAAATAGAACTCAGATTGCCTTTCAAATTAAAGAAAACACTGGATGATTCTACCGGTATTCCTTCAATGAATGATACAAATAAATGGAAAAAATTATTGACAGCTCTTACTAAACAAGTAGTTTCTTATGCTTTTTTAAGCGTAGCAGTAATTGCTATCATGTTTTCCGTCGTATTGCCAATAACGAGGCATTTATTTACGCATTGGTGGGGTAATTTAGCTTGCGGACTATTAACATTGATTTTTATCAGTCCTTTTCTAAGAGCAATAGTGATGAGAAAAAATCATTCGGATGAATTCAAAACTTTATGGAATAAAAATAAATACAATCATTTTCCTTTGCTATTCACGATTTTGGTTAGATTTGTTTTATCTGCAACATTTATCTTTTACGTCATTAATTACTTGTCTCCCTTTTCAATTATATTTCACTGGCTTGCAGCATTTTTGTTAATGCTCATCTTGATGGCATCTCAACATGTAAAGCTTAGCAGCATACGCTTGGAACATTTATTTTTAAGAAATCTGCGCTCACGAGAAATTCAAGCAGAACATTTGGGGAAGGAAAAGCCGGGTTATGCAAAAACATTATTGTCAAGAGATATACATTTATCTATTTTGACCATCCCGATGAATACACAGTTAGCAGGAGTTACATTGCGAGAACTGGGCCTTTCTAAAAAATATGGTGTGATGGTTGCATCTATCATACGTGAAGGACAGCGTATTAACATTCCTGGAGCTGATGTAAAACTATTTCCAGGAGATCGTTTACAAGTCATAGGAGACGATTCTAGTCTTTCTGATTTTGCACACAGATTACAAACAGAAGTTTTTACTGATTTTGATTGTTCTGATGAGCATGAAATGGTTTTAAGCAGTTACACTATTGAATCTAATTCTCCTCTTGTAGGAAAACCAGTGAGAGAAAGTGGTCTGAAAGAAGATTTTCAATGTATGTTAATTGGTTTTGAGGATAATGAAGAACATTTAGGATTGCCTTATGCCGCACGCGTTTTTAAAGATGGTGACGTGGTTTGGATTGTAGGTGAACGAACTTCTCTAATGAATTTAATTGAAATAAAAAAATAAACAATCCTCTACAGGAGTGTTTATTCTATCAGATCATTGAGTGCACATTTTGATCATCAAATTCTCCATAATAAATTCTACTGTATAGGTCTTAATTCATTGATATCGAAATCAAAGTCATCATCTTCCTCCTCTTCAAAATTAGTGCCATCCGAATAAGAAGAAATTGAAAAATCGTCTAAATCACGACGTTCTTTTTTTGTTGGACGTCCCGAGCCCTTTGTTCTCCCAATAAAATTGCTTATTTTGCTCATCTCGAGCAATTCATATTGCTCAGGAGTTGTTACATTTTCAAGGATTTCTGGAACTAATTTAGCCCCTACACGATGTTCAATAGTCTGTTTAACTCGGAAGGAAAAAGTAATCGGTGGTTTGCGGACTTCAATAACATCACCTATTTTAATAAGGTGTGCAGGCTTCATACGTACGCCTTTCATCGTGACGCGACCATTCTTACAGGCATTAATCGCAATGGAACGCGTTTTAAAAATACGTGCAGCCCACAGCCACTTATCCAACCGTGCTTCTCGGTTCATTTTCCATTATATAGATTCATAGCCTCGTTGAGTCCCGCAAGACAAAACGTAGTAATCATCTTTCCCGCTGTTTCAACGCGTTCATCCATACGAGACAATTCTTCATCACAAAATGAACCTAGTACAAAATCAGCTTGTGCACCGCGAGAATAATTATGACCAATTCCAAAACGCAAACGCGCATATTGGTTTGTTCCCAAACATTGCGTAATGCTGCGCAAACCATTGTGGCCACCTTCACTTCCGCCTCCTTTCATGCGCAAAGTCCCAAAAGGCAAAGCCAAATCATCACAAACAATAAGTATGTGATCAACTTCTATTTTTTTCTTATTGGCCCAGTAACGTACAGCATTGCCACTCGCGTTCATATATGTTGAGGGTTTTAATAGAAAAAGGGTTTGATTCTTAACTCTTGTTTCTGCAATAAAACCATATCGCTCATCATCATAGACAATATTGGACGCCTTTGCAAGGGCGTCCAATATTCTAAATCCCATGTTATGTCTGGTTCCATCGTATTCATCACCAACGTTGCCCAAACCAACAATCAGAAAACTCATGTCAAAATAATATTCTTCAACTTATTTTGCTGCTTCTTTGTCTTCCTCTGCTGGAGCAGCTTCTGCAGCAGCCTCTCCAGAAACAGTAGCACTAGCAGCATCAACGGCACGCGTAATACGTACGGTACAAACCAAGGCTTGTTTTGGGGCCATCAATTCAAGTTTGTCAAAACTCAAATCCCCAATCTTTATATGTTTGTCTAATCCTAAATTTGTGATGTCAATGTGCAGTTTTTCAGGAATATCCTGATATTGGCCTAAAACTTTCAAGCTGCGAATATGGCTGTAGAAAACACCACCAGCACGAACGCCTTGTGCATGACCATCATAAACAACAGGAACACTCATCGTAATTGGTCTTCCTTCTGTAATTTCATAAAAATCAACGTGCAGCACAGTGTCAGATACTGGATGAAATTGTATTTCACGCATTACAGCCTTTGTCTTAACGCCATCCAAATCAACATTTACTACAAATATTTCAGGCGAATAAATCAGTTTACGAAGACCTTCAAATGGTACCGTAAAATTTGTTGAAAGCGTTTTACCTTCATCATCTTTCTTTAACCCATAGATCACGCAGGGAATAAGACCTTGCTTACGTAATTCACGAGAGGACTTTTTACCTACCTCGTTTCTCTTTGTACCTTTAAGACTAAATTCTTTCATTTTTAATTAAATGTGTTACTCTAAATTAGTATATTTGCTAATTCGCCATTACACGAATGATTTCGCGTTTCCTTTTGAAGGCTTAAGCGGCGCAAAAATACGTTTTTTTTCCTGATTATCCAAACATTACTTGTATTTTAATCGTTAGCTCCAAAAAAACAGATATAAGGCATAGACGTATGAAATTAAATGCTTACTTTTGCAGCTTAAAACTATCATTCGATCGCGAAATGATTAATAGAGAATTAGTAAGATTGAAAGTTGTGCAATTGGCCTACGCCAATTATAAAAATAGTGGCAAATCTTTAGATTCGGCAATGAAAGAATTGACTTTTAGCCTTTCGAAGACATATGATTTGTACCATTATTTACTCCTTCTGATAACCAATGTCACTGATTATGCAGAAAAACGATATGACTCTCTGAACGAGAGATTGAAAAAAATTGACAGCAAAGAATTTCCTAACCCACGTTTTGTAAAAAATCGTTTTGCTTTGCAATTGTTGGACAATAAGCAACTCTGCAAGTTTGAAGAAGATCGGAAGATTCATCATTGGACAGAAGCAGAAGACATTATTCGTAATTTGTATAAACAAATAACGGAAAGTGATATTTATGAAGAATATATGTCTTCAGAAGACGACTCCTACAATAATGATCGCGAGTTTTGGCGCAAAATTTACAAAAAGATAATCTGTAACAATGATGCCATTGACTCTGTCTTGGAAGAATGGAGCTTGTATTGGAACGATGATAAAGAAATTATAGATACTTTTGTATTGAAAACTATCAAAAGATTTGAAGAATCCAATGGTAGCGAGCAACCTCTTTTACCTGCTTACAGCAGTGATGAAGACAAGGAATTTGCAGAAAAACTTTTTGAAAGCGTTTTAATACATCATGAAGAATATGAGGATTTGATTCGGAAGAATACGAAAAATTGGGATTTTAGCCGTATTGCCGTTATGGATTTAATTATCATGGACTGCGCTCTAGCTGAAATTATCAATTTTCCAACTATTGAAATTAATGTTACATTAAACGAGTACATCAATATTGCAAAGATCTACAGTTCTCCGAAAAGTGCCGGATATGTTAACGGAATGTTGGATCACATTGTACGCAATCTCAAAGAAGAAAACAAATTAATCAAATAATAGCATTATGACAACACTAATGACAATTATGCTGCAAGCAGCCAAAGGCCCTGCAACTGGAGGATCTGGAATGGGATTCTGGATTATGATTATTGCACTTTTTGCAATTATGTATTTTTTCATGATTCGCCCACAGCAAAAGAAACAGAAAGAAACAGAAAAATTTCGTAAATCTCTTCAAGTTGGACAAGAAGTAATTTCTGCTGGCGGCCTTCATGGAATTATTCGCCAGATTGATGAAGTAGAGAACATCATTATTCTTGAAATTGCCAAAGATGTTAAAGTGCGCATAGATAGAGCCTGCATTTATGCCAACGCTGCAAGTGCACAGCAGCAGGTAGATAAAAAATAAAATGAAAGGCGATATATGACTCGCCTGACCATAAGATTAATAAAACTCAGAAGGTTTCTATCCAAATTATTGAATAGAAACTTTTTGGTGTTTTTGTTCTTTTTGGCCATGTCTGCCTCCTTTTGGCTCTTCTTAGCCTTAAACGATGAATATGAACGAGACTTCTCTGTTTCTGTAAAATTACGCGGAGTTCCTGAAAATGTAGTTATAACAACCAATTTACCTCCTGCATTCCATGTTGTTCTGAAAGATCGTGGTAGTCAGTTATTACATTATGAATATGCAGGTCTTCCTACTCTAACTTTTGATTTTAAAAATTATGATCAACAATCTGGTCATGTTGTATTATCTTTATCAGACGTAACAAAAGTACTGATACAAAAATTACCTATAACGACAAAACTCGTTTCGTATAAACCTGACAAATTGGAATATTATTTTAATAATGGATTAAATGTTCGTTTACCGGTACAATTGCGTGCATCATTAAAAACAGAGCGTCTTTACGGCATTTCTTCGGTACGCGTTATACCGGATTCCGTTACAGTTTATGCCTCACAAGGCATTTTAGATACCTTAAGCGGAGCTGCCACGGTGCCAATCTATCTTTCAAATCTTTCTGAAAGTCAGGAACGACGCATTGATTTAGCAAAGGTTCGCGGTGTAAAGTTTGAACCGGCAAGCGTTAAATTGAGAATCAATGTGGACCAAATGACAGAAAAAACTGTTCTTGTGCCTGTGAAATGGGTTAATTTCCCAGCATCAAAAACATTGCGCACTTTTCCATCAAAAGTTAAAATCATATTCCAAGTAGGTATGAGCATGTATCGTAAAATTACTGCAGACGATTTTACATTAGTAGTAAATTATGCTGATTTACTTAAAGAAACAGATGGAAATGTTCATCTTTCTCTCAAATCTATTCCTGTAGGTGTTTCTCACGTCAGGATAGTTCCTAATGATGTGGATTTTCTAATTGAGGATAATGTCGAAGAAGAATATTAGTCTAGGCATTACAGGAGGCATCGGCAGTGGTAAAAGTTACGTATGCCACATTTTAGAACAATTACAGATCCCTGTTTTTTATACTGATATTGAAGCACAGCATGAAATGTGTGAAAACCATGAAATACATGTTGCATTGAGTAATTTATTAGGTGAGGCAGCCATAACGTCTGAAGGACAATTGAATAAAGCGTTGATTTCTTCTTATATTTGCAGAGGAGATGATTATGCAGCTCGCATTGATGCTATTGTTCATCCACAAGTTCGAATGAAATTAAGACAGTGGCTGTCCAAACAAAATTCTGGAATAAAGGCCGTAGAATGCGCTTTGTTATTTGAATCTCATTTTGACACTGAAGTAGATAAAAAGATTTTGATTACAGCACCACTTGAAGTGAGAATAAAACGCGTAATGGAACGCGACGGGAAATCGCGTACGGAAGTGTTACATTGGATTTCACTTCAAATGCCTGAAGAACAAAAAATGAAATTGTCTGACTACATTATTATAAACGATGGTAAATCATCTATTTATGAACAAGTAAACCATTTATTATCGATTATCTAAAAATCAAGAACGTTTTTTCTTAAGTTTTTTTTAATCTCGGAATAGGTCTATATCGCCTTTATCTATTAACTTTGCCTTCAGTCTAATAAAAAACATAAGAATTAAAAATGGAAAAGAACATATTAGCCATTTCCGGAAACCCGGGATTATACCTATTGGTATCAAGAGGTCGTTCCACCTTAATTGTAGAAACAGTTGATGAACAAAAGAAACGACTCTCTGTTGGCATTCGAGAAAAAATCACCTCTTTAAATGATATTTCAATTTTTACAGATGACGATGACGTTCTTCTAACAACAGTTTTCGAAAATATTAAAAAGAAGATGGAAGGCAAACCTGTTGAAATCAATGCAAAGAAAGCCAACAAGAACCAATTGATGGATTTTCTTGCCGAAGTCCTTCCCAATTTCGACAGAGAAAAAGTTTATCCTAACGATATCCGCAAAATTATTAATTGGTATAATATCCTCATAAATAATGGATACACCGATTTTGAAACAAAAGAAGCTCAGAATGAATCCTCTGAGGAAACAACGGACAAACCAGAAGAAACAGCGTAATTAAAAATTCCGAACATCTTAATAAAGTGGATATGGAGACTCCTAAAACCATATCCGCTTTTCATATTTATTTACGCTAAAATAGATGTAATTCAGTCTTTTAAATGAACAAAATAATCATTTTACACTGATTTTCTTTCCGTCTCTGAGATAAATGCCTGCTTTTAAAGGTTCCTTTACTTCACGACCTTCCAAATCATACGTGCATTGGACCTTTTTCTGGGTCTGCTTGGCGCTTTTAACAGAACTAATAAATTCCGTTACTTTTTGATCCATTTCGTCCGTTATATTTTTAAACTTATCTCGATTCATTAATTCTACGCCATTCAATGTGCATGAAACTGTCTCAATCCATCCCCCAATTTTTAACCAGCCAAATGGATTTACTGGTGTACAGCCACCACCAACTCCTTCAACCCATATCAGTCCACAAGACGCTGACGGTTCTCTCATATAAATACACCGTAAATTTTTATCATGAATTATTATTGTATCGATTAGATAAACAATATAATTAACACAGAGTCCTTTCCCTTCAATAACTTTATCCTCAACTTTTAAAGAAAAATCATAGAGCATCTCTTCTTCAGGCTTCTCTTGATCTATTTTATAAACCTTTTTATCATTTTCTCTGAGAGCCATTTCATAAAGAGTTCTACCATCATTATCTAAGTTATAACTATACATTTTCTTATATTCAATATTATTAATGGTGGTATCTCCTTTTATAAAGAATTTTAAATCATAATTTTCATCTGGAAGGAAGTAATTAATGCGTGCGCAGTTCCAGATTTTCCCTTCTACCACAAATTTCTGATAATCTTCCTCTTCTTGGGCAAATGATGTTACTGAGAGGATGAGTAACAATATAAACAACGTATATTTTTTCATCTTTCTTAAGTATTTAATAGTTCTTTCTTATTTTGCCATAAGGCATCTCAACATGAAGTCCATTACCAATAAAAGCATCTGATTGTTTTGAATAATTGATTTTCCCATTTTCCAAAATTTGAACATGACTTCCAGATTCCAGAATTAAATTCACAAATCATTTCACACTGATTTTCTTTCCGTCTCTGAGATAAATGCCTGTTTTTAAAGGTTCCTTTACTTCGCGACCTTGTAAATCATAGGTGTATTGGACCCTTTTCGGGGTTTGTTTGGTGCTTTTAACAGAACTAATAAATTCCGTTACTTTTTGATCCATTTCGTCCGTTATATTTTTAAACTTATCTCGATTCATTAATTCTACGCCATTCAATGTGCATGAAACTGTCTCAATCCATCCCCCAATTTTTAACCAGCCAAATGGATTTACTGGTGTACAGCCACCACCAACTCCTTCAACCCATATCAGTCCACAAGACGCTGACGGTTCTCTCATATAAATACACCGTAAATTTTTATCATGAATTATTATTGTATCGATTAGATAAACAATATAATTAACACAGAGTCCTTTCCCTTCAATAACTTTATCCTCAACTTTTAAAGAAAAATCATAGAGCATCTCTTCTTCAGGCTTCTCTTGATCTATTTTATAAACCTTTTTATCATTTTCTCTGAGAGCCATTTCATAAAGAGTTCTACCATCATTATCTAAGTTATAACTATACATTTTCTTATATTCAATATTATTAATGGTGGTATCTCCTTTTATAAAGAATTTTAAATCATAATTTTCATCTGGAAGGAAGTAATTAATGCGTGCGCAGTTCCAGATTTTCCCTTCTACCACAAATTTCTGATAATCTTCCTCTTCTTGGGCAAATGATGTTACTGAGAGGATGAGTAACAATATAAACAACGTATATTTTTTCATCTTTCTTAAGTATTTAATAGTTCTTTCTTATTTTGCCATAAGGCATCTCAACATGAAGTCCATTACCAATAAAAGCATCTGATTGTTTTGAATAATTGATTTTCCCATTTTCCAAAATTTGAACATGACTTCCAGATTCCAGAATTAAATTCACATTATTCAACGCAGCCCCATTTTTGATTATCAAAGTACCACCAGATTTTACTGTAACCTTCATTCCGCCATATAAGTCCAAATTATGCATAATGGTCCAAGTTCCACCATTCTGGACAACTGTATGATGGTATATTTTTTGTGGCTTTGTAGTTTGCACATTTGTTGATATGTATATTGTTGCTACGTTATTTACACCTACATTTAATTTCATAAAACCAAATGTATTCATAGGACCTAAAAAAGGATTTGAATCATCGCCATCAGGCTCATCAGGTACTCCAGCAGGCAATGAAGCAGGTTTGGGGCCTATTCCCCAAAAATAATATCCATCCCCATCTCTGTCTTCACAAACGATATCATTAATTGTGTGAGATTTTGTCTTAATTAATGGAATTGTATCAACTGGCGGATGAATATATCCATCATCATAGTAATTATGAGCTGAAAACTCATAAATGTCTCCAAAATCAGTTTTATTATAGCACAGAATTTTTGTAAATCCATTATCCTCAGAATAATCATTATAACTGGTTCCGTAACTATTTTTGAAGATCCAATATGTCATGCCTATTCTCTTATCATTTTCAGGAATATATATCAAACCATCATGCTGATTGCTACAATGTATTGAATCCCCAGCTTTTATAGTACCATAGCCTACCAAAAGCATCCCATGTCCTAAGTATTTAACAGTAACGCTGATGGGTCCTGAATGAATTAATTCTTTTTTGAGATTGAATACACTTGAATCTGTCATTTCTTGATCACTAGGCGCAATAAAGTTGATAGGAGTAAACCCTGCAGGTATAGCCCATTCTTGAGGTATTATTTGATTGCATTTGCAAATTTGATCAGGCGCATCAACAAAAGGATAGGAAAAAGAATCATAAATACAATTGTTACACATATAATGCATTACGTAATATAGACTAGTGCCGTTTTTATAAGCATTAGGGTAACCAAGGGCCGCACAAGAGGCAATTTGTTGCTCAGATAAATTCATGTTTAGAATTTGATTATAGTATAAATTTATTCTTGCTTCAAGGCAGGCAACTGCAGTAAAAATTGCGCAATAACCACTTTTTCCTTGATTTTTTACCGGACTTATCCAATTTCTACCATGTCTATTTCTCCAATCGAAATGATCTACAAATTTGGATTTTGTATTGTGTATATTTGTCGCTGGATTTAAACCTGAAGAACTGGTTTCAAATATTCCCCCTCCATAATATTCAAACCCACCCGTCGTTTCTTGGCTTTTCAATCCCAATATCCGTTTTTTTACCTCATAACTTTTAAGACAAGTAGGAGTTATTGCGGCACGCCATAACTTCTGATGAGCCGTATTATATGAATTAATTCTATCTACAATATTCTGTTTTTGTAATTTTATAATACTATCTTTTTGCGATTGGAACAAACTATTTTCAATGGTTCTTGTGCTTGTTGAAGGCATAGACAAAATAATATTATTAAATTGAAATGAGGCATCTTTTATATAAACTTTAATTGCTTTAGGTTCAATATTACCTAACAAAGAAGTTTCCTCACAATAATTAACCAACGTGGTTGATGCGCTGCTATTAATTTCATTAAAAGCTTCCAACACAGCATATTCATGGTCATTTGCATCTATCAAAATGACCCTTACTACATAATCAGGACTATTTTTTGTAATTGTACCATTTATACACAAG
>JAQVXN010000243.1 GCA_028709135.1 Bacteroidaceae bacterium
ATAGCCCGTCAAATCATTACGGCTGAAACCAACATTGTCTTTTACGGTAATCAAAAAGCCAAACCAACTGGGTTTCGAATTTTCGGCTGGTTCTGGAAGAATGAGTCCCGGAGTGCCTTGCAACCCTTGATATAAAGTATCGAAATTCTCCCGGCGCGCCTTGATAATAAAGTCCAGCTTTTCCAACTGAGCACAACCAATGGCCGCTTGCATATCTGTAGCTTTCAGATTAAAGCCAAAATGAGAATAAACATATTTATGATCATAGCCCACAGGCAGTTCTCCAAATTTTCCTGTAAAGCGGCACCCACAAGTATTGTCCACACCGCCCATGCACCAACAGTCGCGCCCCCAGTCTCGAAAAGAACGTACTATTTTATTCAGTAATCCATTATTGGTATAAACGGCACCACCTTCGCCCATCGTTATATGGTGAGGAGGATAAAAAGAACTCGTTCCGATGTCACCCCACGTTCCCGTTTTTTTGGTTACGCCATCAATCGTATATTCCGATCCAAGAGCATCACAATTATCCTCAATCAACCACAAATTATACTTATTGCAAAAAGCTTTAACAGCAGCCAAATTAAACGGATTCCCCAACGAATGTGCCAACATCACGGCTTTTGTCTTCTCTGAGCGTGCAGCTTCTAGTTGTGTCACGTCAATGTTATATTCAGGTATGGTTACATCTACAAAAACCGGCACTGTGCCATAATGTATGATGGGCGTAATAGTGGTGGGAAAACCGCAGGCCACAGTAATAATTTCATCTCCGCGCTTTACGCGACGCTCTTTCAGCTTGGGAGATGTCAGAGCAAAAAAAGCCAGCAAATTAGCTGAAGAGCCGGAATTGGTCAACGCACAATATTTTACGCCCAGCCACGCTGCGAACCGTTTTTCAAATTTTGTAGCCCATGGACCCGCCGTCAACCAAAAGTCAAGCGAAGAATCCACCAAATTGACCATTTCCTTTTCATCAAAATAGCGCCCGCCGTAATTCACGAACGTCTCACCAGGGCGAAACTCAGGTTGCGGAGCATGCACTTCTTGATAATATTCCCGCGTCAATTCCAAAATCTGATTTTTCAGTTCTTCTTTCCGACTCATGATCGTAATGTTTTCTATACGTTGATGTTTTGTGTACAAAGTTAATTATTTTTCTTCGAAATCACAAGAACTCCATTAATGCCTGAAAATTATAGGAACTATTTGTTTTCTAAAAAAAATGCTTAACTTTGCCTCGTGATATGGTTTCTTTCCCTGCTTCACAGGGTAGAATCAAAAGGGAATGCCGTGAAAGTCGGCAACAGTTCCCGCTGCTGTAAGTTCCGCTTCTTGTAATAAAGAAGCAAAAGGTTTCGATAACAGCCACTGACATAAAAAATGTGTTGGGAAGGCATCGGAATGGAATGAGTCAGAAGACCTGCCTATCGTTTATCGGATTTTGCAGCCTGCGGGTGTATGGGCTAAAATCGGAAAAGGCTTGTCGTGCTCCATCATTTTGGTGCACTTTTATCAAAAGGCTCATTTCGTTTGCTGTCAAATCTGATTGTAACTGAATACAATAGATTGGAGCAAATGATACAAAAAATCAAAATTCATCTTTATTTTATTACGGCTTTACTGCTGATTATCGTTCTATTCGAATCAGCATCTCTGAATTGTGCTGCTCAAAAGACAAAAACTCACGCACCCGACCCAGCAGATTCCATACATCTGATTCAAGAAGCCAAAGTCACAGCTTTGCATATTCCGAAAGAAATTATCTCTGGACAGCAACTGTGCGGGAAAGAACTTCAATCACTTAATCAACTTTCCGTAGCCGATGCTCTGCGCTACTTTGCAGGCGTACAGCTCAAAGACTATGGCGGCGTCGGTGGTATCAAAACCATCAATATTCGCAGCATGGGTACAAACCATGTAGGTGTTTTCTACGATGGTGTACAGTTGTCCAATGCTCAAAATGGACAAGTAGATTTGGGAATGTATTCTCTGGATAACATGCAGTCTGTTTCCCTCTTTAACGGACAAAAAAGCGAAATTTTTCAATCAGCAAAAGATTTCAACTCCGCAGGTTCCATTTATCTCTGGACACGCGTACCAGAATTTCACGCGGGACAAAACTGGCATCTAAAAGCAAACTTGCGCACGGGATCATTCGACCTCATCAATCCATCTCTTCTCATCGACCTCAAATTATCTAACCGCGTAAAATCATCATTCAACGCAGAATGGATCAGCAGCAGCGGCAAATATAAATTTCGTTATAGACGCCGCGCCGCAAAAACCGGCGAAATCATGTATGACACCACTGCCGTCAGGCAAAATGGGGACATCCGCGCCACTCGCATGGAAGGAACTCTTTTCGGCAATATCAAGAATGGCAGCTGGATGACAAAAGTTTATAACTACACCTCGGAGCGAGGCGTACCTGGAGCTATCATTAACAACGTGTGGCGCCGGGGCGAAAGAATTTGGGACAATAACTCCTTTATGCAAGGATCTTTTCAAAAAGGCATCACAAAAAAAATAAAAACTCAGCTTCTGGCAAAATATGCCTATTATCTGACCAAATATGTCAACAACGACACTACAGTAATGCGCATTGACAACGTATACAGGCAGAAAGAGTTCTACCTTTCTACGTCTAACCTCTACAGCATTAATAATTGGTGGGACATTTCCACTTCCTACGATTTCCAATGGAACCAAATGGATGCCAATATGTATGGTTTCGTTTATCCTTCCAGATATACTCATTTGTTGTCAATCGCAACTTCATTCAACTGGGGAGCCCTAAAATTACAAGGCAGCATGGTAGCCAATTACGTACACGACTATGTAGAACTAGCAGAATCCCCAAAAAACAAAGACACTTACATTCCGGCAGCATTTGCTTCTTACATTCCTTTTAAAAAAATAGACTTTTCTCTCCATGCCTTTGCCAAACGTAGTTTCAGAATGCCCACCTTCAATGATTTATATTATGCCGAAATGGGTAATTCACGTTTAAAACCCGAACGCGCTACTCAATTTGACATCGGTTTTAAATACGATCATCAGCAGAGACATGGTTTTTTGAAGGAATGGGGATTAGAATCCGATATTTATCACAACAGAGTGCACGACAAAATCATTGCCTATCCGAAAGGAGCCCAATTTCGCTGGACCATGCTTAACTTGGGCAAAGTAGACATTAAAGGCATTGATCTTGCTGGTCATATCTCGGTTTCTCCCTTAAAAAATTTTAATGTCACTGGCAAATTGCAATACACTTATCAAAAAGCCATCGACATTACCAACGCTGCCGATACATACTTCCGCGACCAGATTCCTTATATTCCTTGGAACAGTGGATCGGCTATTGTACAAATGTCCTATTACAGTTGGTTTTTGAACTATAGTTTTATTTATACAGGAGAACGATATAATCAGCAGGAAAACATCATTTACAATCACACACAACCATGGTATACCAGCGATGCTTCTCTTGTCAAAGAATTTCATTTGTTCGGGTGCGCCATGAAAGCCACCGCCGAAGTCAACAACCTTTTCAGCCAAGATTATGACGTAATTCTTAATTATCCCATGCCGAAAAGAAATTACAGATTTTCATTATGCATCGAATTATAAGTTATTTTTCACTATTGTCCGCTTTCTCTTTGACGATCATGCTCTTTTCTGCATGCCGCGAAGTGGAAATCGTTGTTCCCACGCAATATGCTGTGGTACCGGAAGAGAAAGCTTCAAATTCAACTATCCTAGGCATGTATCTAGTCAACGAAGGCAATATGGGCAGTAACAAATGTTCTCTGGATTATCTAGATTATGCAAACGGTTATTACATCCGTAATTTATATGCAGACCGCAACCCCCATGTGATTATGGAATTAGGCGATGTAGGGAATGACGCCGCTATTTATGGCTCCAAACTTTACGTCGTCGTGAATTGTTCAAACAAAGTAGAAGTAATAAATGCATTCACAGGTAAGCGTGTGGGACAAATCAATCTTCCCAATTGCCGTTA
>JAQVXN010000244.1 GCA_028709135.1 Bacteroidaceae bacterium
GTTTGCAGGGCGGTTAAGCGTGAGATATCCTAATCCTACTTCTGCCATGATGCGTAGGCGGGTGCGAATTTCCGTGAGCAGACGTTCTGCAACTTTTAGTTCTGTTTGCGACAGTTCCAAATGGTCAAAAAAATTGCGCAGCTCGTCAATAGATAGAACTACGAGGTCAGAAATGGAGTGGTCGCAGATCTTTACATAATCTGTTTCTTTCTTGAGACGACGTCCATGGCAGTCAGGACAGGTGGCTTTGCCGCGATAGCGGGAAAGCATGACGCGATATTGAATTTTATATTGATTACGTGTGAGCATGCGGAAGAATGCATCTATGGATATTTGTTCTTCTTCCGGAAGCTGATTTTCTTCCTTATCGCCATGCCAGAGATATTCTTTCTGTGTTTGTGAGAGTGTATAATAAGGCTCAAAGATAGGAAAGTTTCGATGCGCAGCACGTTTACAAAATTCATTTTTCCAAAGACTCATCTTTTCTCCTCTCCAGCACATCACAGCTCCGTCGTAAACACTTTTGGAAGAATCCGGGATGACAAGACTTTCGTCGATGCCAATAATTTTACCAAAACCTTCACAAGTTGGACAGGCTCCTGCAGGGGAATTGAAAGAAAACATAGCGTCGGATGGTTCCTCAAAACGAATGCCGTCTGCTTCGAAAGCTGTGGAGAAGTAATGTAGAATTTTAGAAGGGTAGAAACGTAGTAGACAAGTGCCGTCACTTTCAAAAAAGGCAGTTTCAATGGAGTCTGCAAGTCGCGATAAACGATCTTTTTCCTGACTTACGCTCAGACGGTCAATCAGGAGATAAATATGATCTGGAGAGAGTTCGCTTTCACCGGAGTTTGCGTGAAGCCAATCTTCGATATAGACAACTTCTCCATCTATATCGATGCGTGACAATCCCTGCTTCATTTCAATTTCCAGTTGCTCTTTCAGTGTTCGTCCTGCTGGAAGGCGTAATGGTGCGAGTACGGTGAATTTTGTTCCGACTCCATAATTTGTACTACATGCTATGACATCTTCAATCGTGTTGCGTTTTACTTCTTCTCCGCTTATCGGTGAAAAAGTCCGTCCAATGCGGGCAAAAAGCATGCGCATGTAATCGTAGATTTCTGTAGAGGTACCCACTGTGGAGCGTGGATTGCGGCTACTCACTTTCTGCTCGATAGCAATTGCTGGAGGAATACCTTTAATATAGTCGCAGTCGGGCTTTTTCATACGACTGAGAAATTGTCGCGCATAAGCAGAAAGGCTTTCTACATAGCGTCGTTGACCTTCAGCATATAGCGTATCGAAAGCTAAAGAGGATTTACCGGAACCCGAAAGACCCGTAATGACAATAAACTTGTTACGAGGAATTTCCACATCAATATTTTTTAAATTGTTGACGCGGATACCTTTTGCATAGATGGAATTATTCATGATTTGCCTTTCTGTGTCCTTAGAAACCGCAAAGTTAAAAATTTTTTAGTAATTTTGAGCGCAAAAACAAGTAGAATGAAGAGACTCTTAACTTTCATTTGCCTGCTTTGTTGTCTTGCGGCAAGCAGTCGAAATGTGCCGGAACCTAAAAGAGAATTTCGTGGCAGTTGGATTCAGTGTGTAAATGGACAATTTGAGGGACTTTCTCCGCAAGCAATGCGTGAGAAGCTTACACAGCAACTCGATGCCTTGGAAAGATGCCATGTGAATGCTGTGATGTTTCAGGTCCGTGCAGAAGCTGATGCATTATATCCCAGTAAATTGGAACCTTGGAGCCGTTTTCTGACGGGAACTCAGGGACAAGCGCCGCAACCTTATTGGGATCCGCTTGCTTGGATGATTGAACAATGTCACAAACGAGGTATGGAACTTCACGCATGGATAAACCCTTATCGTGCTAAAACTGCTGGTACCAAAGATCTTGCCGAAACCCATCCCTATATGCAGCATCCCGAACGTTTTATGAAATATGGTGATCTCATTTTGTTTAATCCTGGTTTGAAAGAAAATAGAAAAGCAATTTGTGACGTTGTTCGTGACATTGTAACCCGTTATGATGTGGACGGTGTTCACATTGATGATTATTTTTATCCCTATCCTCAAGCAGGGTTAGAAATTCCTGATCAGGATACTTATCGCGCTAATAACAGGGGGTTTAATGATATTGCGTCTTGGCGGCGTGATAATGTGGACTTGCTTATGCAGGAGCTTTACACAACAATTCACACGATAAAACCGTGGGTAAAATTCGGCGTGGCGCCATTTGGCATCTATCATAATGCAAAAGCAGGAAGTGTGGTGCCTGGTAGCAATACAAAAGGACTCCAAGACTATGACGATTTGTATGCGGACGTATTGAATTGGATTAATAAAGGCTGGGTGGACTATTGTATTCCGCAACTTTATTGGCCAATTGGGCATCCTACGGCAGATTACGAAACCTTAACACGCTGGTGGGCAAAAAACGCCTGCGCACGTCCTCTTATGATAGGGCAAGACGTGGATCGCACGGTAAAGTCTACAGATCTAAAAGATCAAACGATTAATCAATTACCTGCTAAAATAGAGTTACAACGCACCTTGCCGGGTATAGTGGGCAGTTGCCTTTGGTATTCTGCTGCTATTGCTGAAAATCATGGGAATTATGCTACAGCGCTTTCTCAAATTTATCAGAAAAATGTAGCTTTGCAGCCTCTGATGCCTTTTATTGATCATAAGGCTCCCGGCAAAGTAAAAGGTTTGAAAGCTATTTGGACACCAGACGGATTGATACTCGTTTGGTTGGCACCGAAAGCTAAAACCGTGATGGATGAAGCACATCAATACGTGGTGTATCGGTTTGGGCGCAATGAGAAAAAGAATTTGGGAGATGCCTCACACATTGTGACTATCACAAATAAAACTTTTCTCAAATTGCCTTATGTAAAGGGAACAGAAAAATATAAATATTATGTGACGGTTTTGGACCGATTGCAAAATGAATCAAGGGCTAGATCCGAATCCGTAAAACTTTAAAACAAAAAAGAGGATGTGACTGTCACATCCTCTTTTTTGTTTCTAGTCATTCTGTTATGCAAAGTGGGATAGACGACTGATGATTTTTCCCAAAATGTCAAATTCAATATTCACATGTGTGCCGCAATGAATAGCGTGGAAGTTCGTGTGTTCGTGAGTAAATGGGATGATGTTAACTTGAAATGTGTTGTCTGTGGGATTGCAAACGGTGAGGCTAACCCCATTAACAGTGACAGACCCTTTATCTACAGTGAAATACCCATGACGTGCCATTTCCTTGTTTAATGGATATTCAAAAGTATACGTGTAACTGCCTTCTTCGTCTGTTACATTCGTGCAAACGGCAGTTTCATCTACATGTCCTTGTACGATATGTCCATCTAGGCGTCCGCCTACGGGCATGGAGCGCTCTACATTGACTTCATCGCCTATTTTCAGTTCTCCCAGATTTGATCGAAGCATGGTTTCTTTCATGGCGGTGGTTGTGTATGAGTTGCCGTTCACAGAAACAATGGTGAGGCAAACGCCGTTGTGTGCCAGGCTTTGAGCCGGTTGCAATTCCTTGCCAAAAGGGCAAGTCAGCGTGAAATTTACATTCTCTTGTTCGTGTTCAATGGCAGTTACGATGGCCATTCCTTCAATGATACCTGAAAACATAGTCAAAACGTTTTTATATTGTTTGCCTTGCAAAGTTACTTATTTTGTTTCAATCGAGCATGATACTCATAACGGGTTTAAGGTGTTGAAGAAAAATTTCCGTGGAGATCCTCAAAGGATTATTTGATGTGATCTCTTTAGAATGTATGCATTTTCCTTTGTTTACCGCGTAAGTCCCGATGTTTTCAGGAATAGTTTCGTCGCGAGGAATACATATTTGAAATTTTGAATTTGGAAAGTGCACCGCATAAGTTTTCATGAGTTTCTCCATATTAATGATGCGGGCCATACCGTAAGGATTTGCGCCTTGAACTTGTTCGAACTTATTGCAGATAAGGGGTAATCCGTTTCGTTTGAT
>JAQVXN010000245.1 GCA_028709135.1 Bacteroidaceae bacterium
TTTCAGGAAGATACGCAATTACTATCAACTCTTTGCGTCTAAAGCAAAGTTCCCCCAAAAATTCACCACCGATGAAACGATGTAATTTGCTTCTTCTGATAGTTATCCTGTTCTTCCCATACCGTACAACAGCTCAAACAGACCACACGGAATTGGAAACTTCACTAAAAAATTATTTTAAATCTTACACTCTACCCGATTTCCGTCCAAATCTCCCTATTGCCATGGATCATTATGAAGTAGATGAACAAAAAAGGACATTGGACGTATCAGGAAACGAAGGATTCTCCTCGCAATCTTTCACGCCGCAAATCACGCAAAAGATTTATCATGATTTAAAAACCTGCCTGCCACAACCTTACAATTCTTATACCCTACGCATTTTTGCCTTTGATCGCGAAATCACCACTCTCATTCCGAATATTTTTCAAGAAAAGCCAGATGAAAAACGTCTTTGGGGAGATCTGAATTATAAAGGTATGCCTTGGACTTTCAATGTTTCTTCTCCGGTTTGTCCGGAAAAAGGCTTACTGGGACGCCACCTCGTTGTTTGGGCCAGCCATGGACGTTATTTTAATTTTGGTTCCTCTACTTGGACATGGCAAAGACCTGAACTTTTCCTAACAAACGAAGATTTGTTCACACAATCCTTTGTCGTACCATTTCTTATTCCCATGTTGGAAAACAGTGGTGCAGTAGTATTCTCTCCACGCGAACGAGACTGGCAAACTCAGGAAGTTATTGTTAATAATGAAGATTCCGATAATTATCACGAACATAATTCTAAAGAATTGTGGAAAAATTCTCCCCTGAAAGGATTTGAAAATAAAAAAAGCATTTATCTCTCTGGTGAAAATCCATTTAAAGAAGGCACGGCGCGCATGATAAATGCTACCCGCGCGTCTTCTCAAACATCTTCCTGTCAATGGATTCCAAACATAAAAGAAGAAGGTCAATATGCCGTTTATGTAACTTATCAATCTTTTCCAAACAGCGTGGATGACGCCCTCTATACAATCAGACACCATGGAATTTCCACCAAAATACGCGTAAATCAACGAATGGGAGGATCTACGTGGGTTTATCTAGGTACTTATAACTTTGCAAAAGGACATTCTAAACAAAACTCCATATCGCTTTCTAATATCAGTAATTATCGTGGTATTATATCAGCTGACGCTGTAAGGTTTGGTGGCGGCATGGGCAACATCATGCGTGGAGATTCCACGCGGGGTGAATCCATCAGTGGATTGCCCCGCTATTTGGAAGGTGCACGATATGCTGCGCAGTGGTACGGTATGCCCGATTCTACCTATGATACGAAAGACGGGCGCAATGATTATGCTGATGACATCAATGCGCGATCATTATCTCTAAACTACCTAGGTGGCGGCAGCATTTACATTCCCGACAGTACTGGACAGAAAGTGCCATTTGAATTATCTCTGGCTGTACACAGTGATGCAGGAGTTTCTCCAGATAACCGGGTTGTAGGAACTCTCGCTATACATACATTGGAAAATGGACGTGGCGACACTTTTTTCCGTTCCGGCGTGTCCCGTCTGGCCTCATTTGATTTCGCCAGTTTACTTCAAAACACGGTATGTGAAGACCTCAGCCACCTATTGCAAACCAGTTGGACTAGACGAGAACTTTTTAACCGCAATTACAGTGAAACGCGAAACCCGGAAGTTCCTTCTGCTATTATTGAAATGCTTTCACACCAGAATTTTAAGGACATGAAATACGGGCATGACCCAAATTTCAAATTCTATATTTCAAGAGCGATCTATAAAGCTATTCTCAAATTTGTTTGCAACCAGCACGGAACAACTGGCATCGTGCAACCTCTTCCAATAAAAAATTTTGCAGCCCGCCTGACGAACAACAAAACTGTTACTTTGAGTTGGTCTCCTACTTTAGACTCTTTGGAAACTTCTGCACAACCTACGGGCTATGTTGTTTACACCCGACAAGACGGAGAAGACTTCAACAATGGTGTCGTTACAGCCGACACCTCCATTACCTTGCCCATTATAGACGACGAAATATATAGTTTTAAAGTATGCGCCTACAATGAAGGAGGCATTAGCTTTCCATCAGAAATTCTCAGTGCAATGCACGCTTCTACTACCGAGAAGAAAATACTCATTGTCAACGGGTTTACACGTTTAAGCGCTCCCGCCATTTTAGATACTCCAGAACAACTGGGATTTGACTTTGACCGAGATCCGGGAGTTGCCTACCAGCGCACGCCGGAATACGGAGGAAGACAGATCAACTACGACCGCACGGCAGCAGGAGGTAACGGATGCAATGGTCTCGGTTTCAGTGGGCATGAAATGGAAGGAACTATGATTGCCGGCAATACTTTTGATTATCCCTATGTACATGGCAAAGCGGTTAAACAGACTGGAGGCTTTTCATTTTCATCATGTAGTGTAAGTGCTTTAATGAACGGCCGCGTCAGACCTGAAAAATATCGTGGAATAGATCTCATTCTGGGCCTTCAAAAAGATGATGGCGAAAGTAGCATAGTCAAATACAAATCTTTTCCGATGAAATTGCAAAACATATTAAAAACTTATCTAAACAACGGAGGGAACCTTTTGGTATCTGGTTCTTATACAGCGTCAGATATGCAAAGCAACGAAGAACGTCAATTTACAGGAAGTGTTCTTCACTATGCGCCAGCAGAAAATAACATTTCACGACTGGATTCTATCATACACGGTAACGATATATCTTTTAATATTGTAAGCAACTTCAAAGCAACACAATATGCTGTCATGCATCCGGACCGACTGGTTCCGACAAATGGCGCTTTTTCCTGCCTTACTTATTCAGATGGCAGCTGTGCCGGAGTTACCTACGCCGACAAACACTCTACAGTCATTTCTTTGGGATTTCCATTTGAAAGTATAACTTCAAACGATGCCCGAAATAAACTGATGAAGACTTTTCTGGGAATATTTTCAAAATAAACAAACTTAAATAATATCACTATGTCTTACACTATTCAACTAAACCAAACTGGAACTCATAGTTTGGAAATTACAGAAGAAAATCTTGAAACAATCCGGCGTTATGCTCTCTTTCACCACTTGGTAGACAGCAACGGCTATGTTGACGAAGACGTGCTTAACAAACTCAGGCTCAATATCAGAGACCTGATCGCCACACGTTCCAATTGCAAAGATTTGCTCGATCTGTGCATTGACGTCGTTTATCACGACAAGATGAAAGCTTTCGGTTTGAATAAACTCATCCAAACTTATCAGGAATGGGAACAGGCTAACCCCGAGGCGCCCAAAAAAATTGAAGCAGAAAACAACAGGGAGGCATAACATGCCTCTCAAAGTGCTTGAACAATTCGCCAAGGCCAAAGCCGCAGACACGACAATGGAAGACTCCATTGTCGTGACAACTGATTTTTGTGCCGTTTTTGACGGATCAACCACCAAAACCTCTCAGCACACTGCAAGCGGAAATACAACCGGCCGCGAAGCTGTTAAAATACTCTCAAAAGCCATTACACAACTTTCCGCACAGGCTAATGTAACAACATGCGCAGACATTCTGACATCTTCCATCGCTGCATATTATAAACAAAATCATCTAGTTGAAATCATTCGCCGCGAACCAGAACAAAGACTTACAGCAACAGCCGCCATTTACAGTGTAAGCAGAAATGAAGTATGGCTTTTTGGAGACTGCCAGTGCCGCATACAGGGGCGCACAATTAAAAACAATAAAAAAATAGATGCCACTTTGGCCATTATTCGAGGAGATATTTTAAAATATCTCCTAAATAATGGTCATCAAATAGAAACTTTGCGTAGGGAAGACCTTGGTCGTAAATTTATTTTTAACGCCCTGCGTGATCAATGTGCTTTCCAAAACCAAAGTACAGAAAATCCATTTGCATATCCTTTTATAGACGGCACCCCCATTTCATACGGACAAATCCGTATTATCCACATACCACCACATTCTGATGTGATTTTAGCCAGC
>JAQVXN010000246.1 GCA_028709135.1 Bacteroidaceae bacterium
ACTCTGATTATGGTGATGGTGACCCGGAGCAAAAACCTCAGCCTAAGATTAAGAAAAGAAAAAATATCAGTATCAAGACGGTTAATCTTTCTGCCTCGTGGCAGATTGAGACGGTACAGGATGTTGATAAGTATATGGCTGCTCTAAGAGAACGAATTCTAAAAGAGCTAGATGAGGATACCATTGTAAATATTGAGTTTTAGAGGAGAAACTGCAAATGAATAAAACAGCAATTAAGAACTTTGCAATATGGGCAAGAAACAAGCTTATTGCAGATATTAGATATAAAGCAGGTCTGCTGGGTATTACGGATAAAGAAATTAAAAGCCCTCTGCCCCAGTCCACAAAGGATGTCCAGTTTTTTGATATTGGAACAAAAGAACCCTATTCCATCATCGGCGTGGAAATTGAACAGCGCAGAAAGTTGGCTGAGGCTATTCAAGCAAAGGAGTATCAGTCTGATTATAGGACTGCCTATAAAGGAGTTATTGAAGAGGTTGCCTACACCTGGTTCAACCGTCTAATTGCAGTGCGATTTATGGAAGTGAATGATTATCTTCCTACACATATCCGTGTTTTATCTTCAGAAAGCAGTATGAAGATCGAGCCCGATTTGGTGACATCGCCTTTTGAAGCTAATTTGAACTATACCCCCTTTGAAAAAGACCGTATCATGCAGCTGAAAAATGACAACCAGCTGGATGATCTTTTCTGTATGCTCTTTATTAAGCAGTGCAACGCATTGAATGCGATTCTGCCGGAATTGTTTGAGAATACAAATGACTATACCGAGCTTCTAATGAATGTCTCATTTACAGATAAAGATGGTGTGGTTTATCATTTGGTGCATGATATCCAAGAGTATGATTTCAAAGAAGCTGTCGAAATTATTGGCTGGATGTATCAGTATTATATCTCAGAAAAACATGCAGAAGTTATTAATGTTTTAGGCGGTAAAACAATAAAAAAAGAAGATATTCCAGCTGCAACTCAGTTGTTTACAACAGACTGGGTAGTTCGATACATGGTAGACAATTCTCTAGGAAGATACTGGTTGGAGAGAAATCCAAATAGTAAGCTGAAAGAAAAGTTAGGATATTTTGCTACCCCTAAAAATGAGAAAATTAAAAGTGTTAATGAAAAGGTTGATCCGAAAGATTTAGCTTTTTTTGATCCTTGTATGGGCAGTGGCCATATTCTTGTATATGCTTTTGACGTACTTATGGAAATATATCGTGAGTGTGGGTATTCTGATCGTGATGCTGCAGTGTATATTCTAACAAATAATATCTACGGTTTAGATATAGATGATCGTGCATATCAGCTTGCATATTTTGCAATAATGATGAAGGCAAGAAGCTATAACCGTCGTGTACTTACCATGGAGATTTCTCCAAATGTCTGTGCTATTCAAGAAAGTAATATACTCAATCGTTTTACTTACGAGGGTATTACTAATGATGAAAAGCAAAATATCATTGGCGACTATTTAATTGAAGCTTTTAAACACGCAAAAGAAATAGGTTCATTATTATCAGTTGAACTGAAAGATTATAATTCTTTTTCAAAATGCCTTTTTGACTGTGAAGCAAAGGGACAAATTGACTTGTTTTCATCAGAATGGCTCAACAATACAATGCCTCTTATGCGCAAACTTGCAAAACAAGCGGACATTATGTCTAAAAAATATGCTGTTGTCTGCACTAACCCACCTTATATGAATAAGCTGGAAAGCCATTTGAAGAAATTCGTAACCACACAGTACAAACCGTATAGTGGTGATCTGTTCTCAGTATTTATGTATCGAAATTTTAATTTCTGCATGCAAGGGGGTTATTCTGCATTTATGACCCCAAATGTATGGATGTTTATTAAAAGCTATGAAAAATTGAGAGAACATATTATTTCACAAAGGAATATCTCATCTCTGATTCAAATGGCAAAGGGGGCATTTTTTAAAGAAGCAACGGTAGATATTTGCACGTTTGTATTAGAAAATAGGAAAACAAATGAAAACGGTATTTATATTCGACTAGAAGACTTTAAAGGTGATATGGATGTACAAAAGCAAAAGGTGCTTGAAGCACTTGCAAATAAGAACTGTGGGTACTTTTATGAAACCAACGACGAAAACTTCTCTAAAATACCGGGTATGCCAATTGCTTATTGGGTGGAAAATGGTTTAAGAACAGCTTTTTCTAATACTCTTATCGGAGATTTATATGATGTTAGACAAGGAATGACCACTTCAGATAATAATCGTTTTTTAAGATTATGGTATGAAGTTGCTGATGAAAAAAGTTGTTACATATGTAAAGACAGTTCAGAGGCAGTATCATCACAACTAAAATGGTTTGCTTATAACAAGGGAGGAGACTTTCGAAAGTGGTATGGAAATAAAGACTATGTAGTTAATTATTTCAATAATGGACAAGAAATGGAAGAATTTCATGCTGAACTTAATAAAACGAGTTCTGGAGGACGTTTAAAAAGTCGCGAATTTTATTTTAAAGAGTCAATAACTTGGTCGTTTATTAGTTCATCAAAATTTGGTGTTCGATATTCAAATGAAGGCTCTATTTTTGATGTGGCAGGTTCTTCTCTATTTCCAGATCATAAAAACATATATTATGTTACAGGCCTTTTATGTTCAAATGTTGCATATACAATGCTCAATGTGATAAATCCAACCTTAAATTATCAAGCAAAGGACATCAAATCGTTACCTTTAATTATATCACAATTGAACTTTACAGAAGTAAACGATCTTGTCCAAAATAATATTTCTATATCAAAAACCGATTGGGATAGCTTTGAAACTTCATGGGACTTTAAGAAGCATCCGCTTCTTAAGTTTGAAGGGGGGAGTGTGAAATGTGAAGAGAATAACTCCACTCTAAACTTTGCACACTCCAAACTAATAAAAATCTCTTATAAAAACTGGCAAGCCTTCACAGAATCCCAATTTGCGCAGTTAAAAGCGAATGAAGAAGACTTAAACCGCATCTTTATTGACATCTATGGCTTGCAGGATGAGCTAATGCCTGAAGTTGAAGAAAAAGACGTAACTATCCGCAAAGCTGAACTAAGCCGAGATATCCGTTCTTTTGTTTCTTATGCGGTTGGATGTATGTTAGGCCGTTATAGTCTTGACGTTAACGGTCTTGCCTATGCAGGTGGGAAATGGGATGAAAGCAAATATAAAACCTTTATTCCGGACAAAGATAATATAATTCCTATCACCGATGAGGAATACTTTGAGGACGATGTTGTAGGCTTATTCTGCGCTTTCTTAAAAAAGACTTTTGGTGCAGAAACCTTAGAAGAAAATCTTGATTTCATTGCAAAAGCTCTGGGCAACAAAGGAGATAGCTCACGCGAAATTATCCGCAATTATTTCCTGAAAGACTTCTTCATAAATCACTGCAAGATTTATCAAAAGAGACCTATATACTGGTTGTTTGATAGTGGCAAAGCTGACGGCTTTAAGGCACTGATATATATGCACCGTTATAATGAGGATACCATCGGTAATTTGCGTATTGATTATCTCCACCGGATGCAGCGTGTTTATGAAAGTGAGATTTCGAGGATGCAGGAAACCATTGAGAACAGCGGGAATGCCCGTGAAGTGGCTGCTGCTACGAAGCGAAAAGAAAAACTGACCAAGCAGTTGAAAGAAGCCAAAGAATATGATGAAAAGATCACCCACCTCGCACTCGCCCGCATTGCCATTGATCTGGACGATGGTGTAAAGATAAACTACGAAAAAGTGCAATCCGGCACCGACGGTAAAAAGCTAGATGTGCTGGCGAAGATATAGGAGGGGTTTATGACAAGAATAATCTGGGATGTAGAATTAAAAGTAGGTGGTGCTATCACAGTTGAGCGAGCCTTTAGCATGCGGCAGGCAAAAGGATTTGATCCAGAAGATCAATTCTATAGCGATGTATCAATTAAGAACGGGTGCAATGGTTT
>JAQVXN010000247.1:0-916 GCA_028709135.1 Bacteroidaceae bacterium
TGAATGCAATAACCTTGTTCCGTTTCTTTAAAAATTCCTTTTTCAAACTCCGGAGAGTGTCTGATTTTAAAGAAAACAGGTTTATCATTCCACGTCTCTTTCATTTCTTCTGCCGCAATTTCGTGGAAATCTGCCAGATAAAAGCGCTCGCAAAGTAATTCCTGAGCTTCGCTACCCTTAGAAACATAAACCCTATTTTTCTTGATGTCTTTATGCACCACAAACCAAGGTCCTCCACCCATGCGCAAACCTTTGCGCTGGCCTATCGTATAAAACCAGTAACCTTTGTGTTTACCTAGTTTCTTTCGTGTCTCCCATTCTATGATATCGCCTTCGCGTTCTCCCAGATAACGGCGTATCAGCGCATTATAGTTTGTGTTACCCAAAAAACAAATGCCTTGACTATCACGTCGATGTGCAGGAGCCAAACCATATTTATCTGCTATATCACGTACCTCACTTTTCATCATATCTCCGACAGGAAAAGTAAGTCTGCTGAGTTGTTCCGGGGTAATTTGGCAAAGAAAATCCGTTTGATCTTTCACAGGATCTTTTGCCGTCGCAAGATATTTTGTTCCTTTCAGATCTATTGTTGTGGCATAGTGACCTGTAACGGTTTCATCAAAATACTGCCCTACCTTATCATAAAAACAGCCAAATTTGATCAGGCTGTTACACATCACGTCAGGATTTGGTGTCAGTCCGCGTTTTACTCTGTCAACCAGATAACTGATCACATTTTCCCAGTAATCTTTGTGCAAATCCACCGTTTCCACCTTTAGTGCATATTGTTTGGCTAAGAGGTTTACCATTTCCAGATCTTCTTCCATGCTGCAGGTAAACTCTTCATCTTCCTTATCGCCAATTTTGATGTAAAACAGCGTCGGACGCTCTCCTCGCTCCACCATCAAGTGGG
>JAQVXN010000247.1:926-4000 GCA_028709135.1 Bacteroidaceae bacterium
TGTCCACACCTCCCGAAGCTAATAGTGCTATTTCCATTGTTTTTTCTTTTATGCAAAGTTACTTCAAAATAAACAAAAAACAAAATGAAAAATACACCTTTTATCATAAAGAATCCCGCTCCTTAATATAATTGGAACGGGATTCTATGATTCAAACAATATTCATATTTACTTATTCACAGAGAACTTGAAAATCGTATGGTGCTTATAAGTTTCACCGGGTTTCAGATAAGCATTTGGCCAACCTTTTACACCTTTAATAAACTTGTTGGGACTATCCGGATAAACTTGCGTTTCGAGACAAATGGCGCCATGTTTGGGATAAACAATACCTTTCTTGCCGGTTACAGTACCATCGAGGAAGTTTCCTGTATAAACCTGTATGCCAGGTTGGTCAGTATAAACTTCAAGTACAATGCCGGTTGTCGGAGAACTTACGCGAGCCGCCAATTTTTTCACATCGCGGTTAGTATTCAAGACCCAGTTATGATCATAACCGTGTCCGTTTTTAATTTGTTGATTGCTTGTTTGGTTAATGCGTGCACCTATCGTCATCGGTTTTGTGAAATCGAGTGGTGTTTCAAACACGGAAGCAATGGTTCCCAATGTCATGAAGGTACTGTCTACGGGAGTAAACTTGTCTGCATTAATATAAAGTGTATCATTCGTTACGGGTTCTGCAGGATTACCATTCAAATTGAAATATGAGTGATTTGTCATGTTAATCACCGTAGTTTTATCCGTGGTTGCCTCATATTGAATATCTATGGAATTGTCATCTGTAAGTTTATATGTCACTTTGGCCTGCACGGTACCGGGGAAGTTCATATCGCCGTCCGGAGATTTCAATGTAAATTCAATGGTTTGCGGGTCAATTTGCTTGCCAACATAATATTTGTACTGCCAACCTTGAGGTCCTCCGTGTAAAGTGTGCCCGTAATTGTTTGTCGGCAATTGAATCATTTTTCCATCCACCGTAATCTGTCCTTTATTAATACGGTTGGCATAACGACCGATAGCGGCACCAAAATCAGACGGAATGCGCTGATACTTGCCGATGCTGTCCAAACCAAGTACCACATCCTGCATTTTTCCGGTTTTGTCCGGCACCATAATGGACACGATGCGCGCACCCATATTCGTAAAGCAAACTTCCATGCCCGCTTTGTTTTTCAACACGTAGAGATGATTCTCTATACTATCATTCTTAATCTCAAAATCTTTGGGATTCAGGCCGGATAATGTAGTGCCCTTAGGAGCACCGCCACCACAAGATGCAAGCATAGTCACAGCTATTCCTGCCAGTAAAAAAATCTTTTTCATTTGTTTCCTATTTTTATAATTATGTTTTTCGTTCCTTCTTAATGCAGGTATTAACGTAGCAAAGTTAGAACTATTTTAGCAATAGGAATAGCAACGTACGTGTTTTTTTGACTTTGCAGGCATTTATCATAAAGATTTTTCTATCTTTCCACCATAAATTGCATGACAACATTCTTTCAATGAATATCTGCGCGGCGTTTCAAATATTAAAAGTTATTCTTCAAAACTTTTACCGAATTACGAGGCGGATTCTAATAAAAGATGTATTTTTGTTCTCATTCACAAATAGATCATCAAACATATGGAAACTATTGAAGGACAAATTATTGATATTCAAAATCGTTGCATTTTCCCCGGCCGTATTGAGTTTGAAAACGGCAAAATCAAACATATTCTGCATCAGGGCTCTGCTCCAGAGCAATTTATCTTACCGGGATTTATCGATGCTCATGTCCACATTGAGAGTAGCCTGCTCACGCCGGAACATTTCGGTCAACTCGTGGCGCGTTGCGGAACAGTGGCAGTTGTTACGGACCCACACGAAATTGCAAATGTACTTGGAGAAGAAGGCATAAACTTTATGATACACAATGCGGTTTCATCTCCTATCAAAACATTTTTCAGTTTGCCCTCCTGCGTTCCCGCCACACCGTTTGACCGTGCCGGCGCTGTGATAAACGCAGCAGATACAGAGCGTCTTCTGGCAACAGACCATTTTGTGGCTTTATCCGAAATGATGAACGTTCCAGGCGTTTTGTTTGAAGATCCTGAAGTGATGGGCAAAATCAACACTGCCCACGTGCACCACAAACCTATTGACGGTCACGCTCCTCTTTTGAGCGGAAACAATCTTAAAAAATATGTTCAAGCCGGCATTTCTACCGACCACGAAGCTACGACCTTGGAAGAAGCCAGAGAAAAAGCTGCATTGGGCATGCACATCATCATTCGTAACGGTAGTGCGGCGAAAAATTACGAGGCACTCGCCCCTCTGCTCTCGGAAGCTCCCGAAGGTCTCATGTTCTGCACTGACGATGCTCACCCCGATGACTTACAGGAGCGTGGTCACATTGACGCCATTGTCCGCCGCGCTGTTGCTGACGGTTACGACCTCTTCAACATTCTTTCCGCAGCCTGTATTCACCCCGTTTCTCATTATAATCTCCCTGTGGGATTATTACGTATAGGTGATCCCGCCGATTTTATTGTCGTAGACAACCTCAAGGCTTTTCATGTGAAAAATACTTATGTTGAAGGTATTTGCAAATACCGCGACACAAATCATACCTCTTATATAAAGAACGATGCCGTGAACGTCTGCCCAAACAGATTTAGTCATGACCCGATTGAAAAAGCACAATTGGCGAAACCCGTTACGACTACGGAAACTGTGATTCAACTCATACCCAACGAACTCGTTACAGATATTTACCATTTTACGCCTGTCAAACCGACGCATAATTTGCAATCTGTTCCGGAAAACGATATTCTGAAAATAGTTTACGTCAATCGCTATGAAAACGGATGTCCTCAGGTAGCCTTCATCAGGGGCTTCGGTTTGCACCATGGAGCATTAGCTTCTTCCATCAGCCACGATTCCCACAATATCATCGCCGTAGGAACCCCGGATGAAGATCTCACCACGGCCATTAACACACTGATTGCACATCACGGGGGGCTCGTTGCGGTTACGTCGCAAGCGGAGGTGGAAGTGTTACCTCTTCCCCTTGCAGGCATCATGAGTCCCCTGC
>JAQVXN010000248.1 GCA_028709135.1 Bacteroidaceae bacterium
TTGTGACATGTGTCCTCCTATTGAAGGGCTCTGCTCAATAAGGATTACTTGGTGACCACAGTTTGCAATATCCAGACTGGCCTGAATACCGGCAATGCCACCCCCAATGACTAAAGCCTTTTTGGAAATAGGAACTTCAATAGCTTGAAGTGGTTTGTTTCGTTTTACTTTTTCAACTAATCCACGAACAATTTCAATCGCTTTGTCGGTAGTCGCGTCACATTTTTCATGAACCCAAGAGCACTGCTCACGCAAGTTAGCTATTTCACACAAATAAGGATTCATTCCTGCTTCGGAACAAACTTTGCGGAATGTCATTTCATGCATACGTGGTGAACAGGAACCTACAACAACTCCATCCAAATGATGTTCTTTGATAGCTTGTTTGATTAAGTTCTGACCAGGGTCGGAACACATATATTTATAGTCAGTAGCGAATTCAACGCCTGCCATCTCTTGTGCCGCTTTTGCAACGCGTTCGCAATCAACGGTGGCACTAATGTTTTCTCCACAGTGACAGATAAAAACTCCTATTTTTGACATGATTTTTCTTCTTTAAAGGATATTGACTTTAACAAAATGACGCTGCAGCCCCAGCTTTTCTGGAGTTATACCAACGGCAAGTCCAATAGCTTGGGTTACATAAATAACAGGTGTAGAAATTTCTTTCCCAATATATTCGTCAATCTGCGGACGGCGCATATCCAAATTAGAATGGCACATGGGGCAGGCTACTATAATAGCTTCTGCACCACGATCTGCAGCGTCTTTGAGGATTTTTCCGGAAAGTTTCCCTACTAAATCTGTACGAGCAATCGAAAGACTTGCTCCGCAACATTCTGTTTTGAATCCCCATTCTAAAGGTGTTGCGCCAATGGTTTTCATCAGTTCGTCCATCGATGTAGGATCTTCCACACGATCAAATTCTAAAATCTTGTGAGGACGCACGAGTAAACAACCATAATAACAAGCCACCTTATGTTCAAACTTCTTTTTTATCTTATCGGCAATTTTATCTTTAATATATGTATTGATAAACTGAAGGACATTGATTATTTTTACGTGATTATTGAAAGGTATCTCAATGGCCTGTTCAATATTACTTTTTAAATTATGATCTTGGTTCAACTCATATTGAGTCACTGCCAACCGGTTATAGCAAGCTGCGCAAGGTACTACCACTTGTTCAAAACCTTGTTGTTCGGCAAGTGCCAGAATTCTTGCAGGGAGAGCCAATGATAACTCTTTATTTACTGAATGTGCAGCGGAAGCTCCACAGCAATTCCAATCGTCAATAGTTTTCATTTCTATATTAAAGGCTGCTGCCAGAGCTTTTACCGATTCGTTATATTCTCTGGACGTCCCTTGAAGGGAACAACCCGGATAGAAGCCTAATTTCATATGCAATGTTATTTTGATGTAGTGGTTTTCTTGAAAATACTTTTGATGCTTTTTTTATTTTTTATGGATTCCGGTATCAATTTCAGTTTTCCTTTGGCAAGCATTGAAGGGACAAGCTTTACATCCTGTAACAGATTGAATGTACGTAACTTGTAGCAGATGGTCATCACTAATTCACTGAGTCGTCCAGACATTCTGACGGAGTCGAGAAATGAACGATAAAATGATAATTGATTTTTTGCCTTATGAGAAACGCACTTTTTCTTAACAGATTCCGTACGAAGGTAATCCATAACTTTCGGAATATCTATTTCCATAGGACATCTGCCAATGCAGTTCTCGCAATTTTGACACAACCAGATTGATTCCGAAGAGAGTATCTTTTTGTTGTTTGTCTGATCATCAGTCTGTAGCATATGTATGATTACCGATGGTGGATAATCCATGTCATCTGCTAAAATGCAACCTGCAGAACATTTTCCGCATTGGTAACATTTGTCGATGTCGACTCCGGTAGTTTCTTTTATGTTTTTAGCTGTGGTGTGATTCATATGATAGCTTTCAATAAATCGTTATTTTACAAAGTATGTTGTTTTTTTGAAGTATCCAAATTATAATTTGTGGTTGGTTCTATTATTCTCTACTATACGTAACTAAATGCGTAGGTGTTATTAAATGAACAAATCTAGCAGATGATGACTAAATAGATACATATCCGCTAGAAAATATCGAAAAATGCACCTCTGTCAGGCTTGCAGATACATCGGTATATGGGACAAAAATAGCATTAAAATCTGGAAGTGTGACTTTTTTTAGTGAAATATTTTATTTCTGATCTGCAAATTAATCTCTAAAATGAGTTATAAATTTCAGATAAAACGAGTTGGGAGAGAACAAAAGATAGATTCTTCTCAACAAGAAATAGTGCAATAAATTACTACTTTCATGTTTTTAGACTTTTCATTTTGGAACGCTATTTTAGGATGAAACATTTTATATAAAAAGAAGGCACTTCATCTTGAAGTGCCTTCTTTTTAAAAATAATAGTGTCGTTATCTGACAATTGCTTTTTTCTTTCCGATGATGTAAAGTCCCTTACTCAATCCTTCCTGAGCTTCTGTTGCCTTTACATTATGCTTCAACAATTTACCGTCAATCGTGTAGATATTAACCTTATCCGTCGATTTGTTTACTATGATAGACTTCACTCCGTTCAGTAAATCAGCTATTTCTATAGTCAAATCTGTATTTCCTTCCTGCGTTGTTACCAAATTAGGGTTGATGTAACCTTCACGGCCGCTAATACTTAAATTACTGGTTCCCGTTGCAGACAACTTGGAATCTTTGAAAATACCTAATCCAGGCTTGCTGATCGTCAGACCCTGAAGGGTTCCAACCAAACCATTTGCTACAATTGTAGAAGTGTCTATTTCTGAAGTTGGAACTGAAATTGAAACTGATTGCTTCTTTGCAGATGCATCGTATTTAGTATAGTCATTAACCATCAGAATGAAGGGTTCTCCGGCTTCGAAATCATCTTTCTTCGTCAATTCCAGTTTGCTTCCTGTTTCTGTTACGGTTAAGCTCTTAATGGCGTAAGTTTGAGCAAAGTCATTCATTTTGGCAATAGACAAATCTCCCTTGCTTTCAAAAGGTAATGTCATAATCTGAATGCTGTTATCCGGCATACTGTTGAATGACAGTTCCTGATCTGCGCGGATCGCTTCAAACTTCCAAGCTTGCTCACTGTGAGGATTTGCAGGCCAATTTAAAATAATAAAGGAAGTGCCATCACTTTTCAGGCAATTGTAATCGTCTGCAACACCTGCCTGAATCAGTTTGAATTTACCATTTCCATAATATTGGAATTCATACGGTGCCTTTTTATGTGACATCAATGGAGAATTATCGGACCCTTTTCCGCGATATGCACCAAAGTATTGGCCTGTTCCCAAGTTCTGAATCGCGTATTGGCCCTCTTTCCCTTCTATCGGAACAAAACGCCAGATGCAATACGGATCAGTATTAGGATCTATCTGGCTAAGATCATAGCCTCCAATTTTGAGTTGTGCTCCTGTTGAAGTACTTCCCAGGAAGATAGGCTGATTCTGCGCATAAGGATAATCAGATCCGCTAAGTATGTTATACCATTGATTTGGAACAATTTGACCAACATTGGTCATAAAAGTGGTAAATGCATTCTTCATGGCATCTGTAGCTGTTGTAAGCATATCCCTTGTCGGTTTTGTCAGACTGACGCCCGATTTAGCCTCATTGATGGCACTACGGAATGTATTGATGGCATCTTGTGTTTTTACAAAACCGATACCTTCACCAACTACGGAACTGTCTGCATAGGCTTTATACTTACCATACAAGCCTGACAACTCTGTAGAATCTGCATATAAGGACAAGGCCTTATTCATTGCCGTACGCAAGGACACAATCGGTTCAGTTGTTCATATCGAATGTCTTTCTAGTTTTTTGTCTGCATCCATTAAGGTCTTCATTGCATCTATGGCCTCTTTTAAAGCTGGAATATAGTTGTACTGTATGCGTTCTGGATTAAGAACCATAT
>JAQVXN010000249.1 GCA_028709135.1 Bacteroidaceae bacterium
ATTTCCGTCATAATTCTAGGTATCAGCGGAACTTGAAGTTTGTATAATTCATGAGCTACTCGGTAGTTTATGAGGGCCTTGATCACAGGATAGCAACTAATTACTTCACTCTTATCAGTTGCAGCAGGATCTCCGTCATAAGCTGCCGTCACATCCGTTTCCAACACACTTCTCAATTCCGGCAAGATGGACACGATATGGCCCGAAATCTCTTCGGCGCGTTTATACAAATGGCGCATCACATCATCTTCATTGTTGTCACTCATAAAACAAAGGCCCGCCACCACTTGTTTAACCAGCAAATTATAGAAGCGTTCCACATTCACACCAATATTATATTTCAGTGTGTTGCGATTAATGCACGATTTACCATAATATCCAGGGAAAAAAATGGCACGACTAAGTTCTACTATTTCTTCCAAAACCTTTCCTGAAGGTATGGGGTCACTATCACGGTATTCATGAAAGAAGCCTTTCTTCTCCATGTCCGTACAATCTGTGAGCTCTTCCACCGTTTTGGTAAAGAGAAGAGCAAACGTATCGGGATTCATTGTCCTAAACTCTTACGCAATTGCGTTAATATTTGTACTATTCGCCTACAAAGATAATGCAAACCTCGAAAAGCACAAAATAACAGCCATTTTTTTTTGTTTTACACGCTAATATGTCCATTAACAGTCTTTTCAAAAGTCTCCTTTATATTTTATGACTTTGAGCATTTCCTTTCACTTTTGCCTTAGACATAGAATGAAAGTAAAAAGCTTTGCGCCTACATGTGATGCTATTTTCGTTTTCCCCTACCAGAGGGCACAATTTTATAGAGTTTGTCGGAAGGTCTTATTTTACTGTCTACTTTCAGAGAAACGTGCCAACCTTTCAAAGCTGTATCAACAGGTTTCAGCTCATACCGGATTTCATCCGCAGTCAGGAAACAGATCCCCGTTGTAGGGCCTGTGATGCAGAGTTTATCTCCTTGATGCAAGTCGTCCGCCTCCAAGACAAATTCAGCCACTCCTATTTTTGAAAAATATTTTACGCCTTTACCTACATATACTTTCTTCTCCGTAGCACTCGAACCGTATTCTTCATTCCATTCGCCCAAGCGCTGTCCCAAATAATATCCATTCCAGAAACCACGATTAAAGACTGTACGAAGACGTTCGTCCCATTCATTTTTGTGTGCTTCCGTAAAAGTTCCGTCCACCACAGCATTTATCGCTTCGCGATAGCATTTGGTCACAGTATAAACATATTCAGGTCCGCGTGCACGTCCTTCAATCTTAAAGACCCGCACTCCCGCAGCCATCATCTGGTCAATGAAACGAATGGTTTTCAAGTCTTTGGGACTCATGATATATTTGTTGTCAACATCAAGTTCTACCCCGGTTTCTCTGTCGCGTACCGTATAAGAACGTCGACAAACTTGAAGGCATTCTCCGCGATTGGCACTATAGCCCAGATTATTCAAACTAAGGTAGCACTTTCCACTCACAGCCATGCACAGCGCGCCGTGACAAAACATTTCCAAACGCATCAGTTCTCCATGAGGGCCACAAATGTTTTGTTTCCTAATTCCTTGCGCTATTTCCTGTACCTGTATCAGGTTTAATTCACGCGCTAATACCACCACATCAGCATAATGAGCATAGAATTTCAGTGCTTCAATATTACTGATATTAAGCTGCGTAGACAGATGTACTTCCTGGCCTATCGAGCGGCAATACTCGAGCACACTCACGTCGCTTGCTATCACGGCTGTTATTTTCGCTTCTCGTGCTGCATCGCAGATTTCTCTCATTAAAGGCAAGTCCTCTCCATATATAATGGTATTCACCGTGAGATAACATTTCACTTTCTCTGTGCCGCAAATTTCAGCTATTCGCTGTAAATCCGAAATAGTAAAATGAGCTGCCGAGTGGGCTCTCATATTCAGACTCTCAATACCGAAATAGATAGAATCTGCTCCCGCATCTATAGCAGCATGCAAAGATTCCCAAGAACCTGCAGGGGCCATGATTTCAAAGTCACTTTTTTGAGCGCCGTTCAGATTAATGTCTGTAAGTTGAATAGCCAATTTAAATAAATTTGATTGTATGCCGTTTACGCTTGCAAAGTTAGCGTTTTTAATTGAATCCTTTCATTCGAATCTGTTTTAAAAAAGCAATTCAAATGCAGCCAGGGCACTTCTATCCCGTTCCCATTTTTTTCATTCTTGATAAATTGCATTTCAAAAAATCCCTTTTCAAAGACTCTCTGTTTGACTTTCTCTATACACTCAAATTGCACTATCTTTGCATCAAAATCATTTTCGATATGAAAAAATATTTATTTCTTTCCTCTTTGATACTGCTCGCATCTCCAGCTACACCCTCGTGTGCCACGACCTCATGTGAACAATCTGACGAACTCTCCATGCTTGTTGGTACTTATACCGTCAAAAGCAAAAGCGACGGAATCTATCTTTTTCATTTCAACCAGCATACAGGAGAAGCAAAACTTGTAACTTCCACTAAAATTGGTAATCCATCTTTTCTAACTTATACAAAGCAACCCAGCTTCGTCTATTCCGTTTCCGAATTTTCAAACGCAGAAGCAGCAGCCAACGCAACACCTTTTGACGTTACTTCCGAGACATTCGGTCCCACACGCACGACCCTTGCTTCAAACGTGGATAGCGGAGCCGAAGACCCCTGTAACATTTGGACCAACGGTCATTTTTTGGTTACAGCTAATTACACAGGCGGTTCCCTTTCAGTTTTCTCCATTACTGATGGCGGCGCCACACTGAAATTACGTCAATTCATCCGCTTCCAGAAATTACTCGAAACGTCCGTAAGTCACATCCACTGCGCACGTCCGACTCCCGACGGGAAATATCTGCTAGTCACAGATCTCGGTAACGATTGCATTTACCGCTTCACCATCAATTCCGAAGCCGATTCTAAAGAGAACGTTCCTTTTCTGACAGCACAACGCATCGTCTATAACGGTCCACTTGGTTGGGGACCCCGTCATTTCGTTTTTAGTAATGACGGTCAATATGTATATCTCATTAATGAACTCGGAGGAACTATTGTGGTTTTCCGTTATATCAACGGGAATCTGCTACCGGTGCAGCATGTTCTGGCCGAGGAAGTTCCCGCCCACGGCAGTGCCGACATTCATCTGAGCCCTGACGGTCACTTTCTTTATGCTTCTCATCGCCTCCAAAATGACGGCATTTCAATTTATCGCATCAATAAAGCCAATGGTCTCATTCACAAGGTTGGGTATCAACATACGGCGCTCCATCCACGCAATTTCGCTATCACCCCCAACGGGAGGTTCCTTCTTGTGGCCAGTCGTGACGACAACTGCATCGAGGTTTATCGACGTAATAAGCGCACCGGACTTTTGCAAAATATTCACAACAACATCTCTTTGCCAAAACCCGTTTGCATCGACTTTTTCAAATAAAATCCATCAATAATGCGGTGGCCTCCGCTCACCTTTCGTTTCAATAAACAGTAAGTTTTCAGAACGCGAACAATGCTATTTTAAATTGCATACAAGTAATTCATTTTCACAACATTGGAAATGTTAAAAACAAATCTTGTCATACGCGAGACGAATCACAACTTGTTTTCGACGAATCACAACTTGTTTTTACCAAAAAGCTTTGTATTTTTTCGTACAATCTGTTTTTGTTTTTCCGACTACACTTTATGAAAAAATAATGCTCGTATTTTTCTCGTCTTTATAAAGATTATAATCCGTACTTCCATCAAAACTTTTCGATAGAACCTATTTTGATTTCATTTTGCGTGCTTCTCGCAAAATTCACGAATACAGCAAATCATCCACTGCAACTTTTCCTTCGTCATTCCGGGATACACGCCGATCCAGAAAATACTTTCCATGGCCGTGTCTGTATTCTTCAGGTTTCCAACCTGACGATAGAAACGACTGTCATTACGGAATTCGTCAAAACACGG
>JAQVXN010000250.1 GCA_028709135.1 Bacteroidaceae bacterium
TCAGGCACCATATGGGGAATGCCATTCTCATAATAAACTGGAAACGGTTCTCCCCAATATCGTTGTCGGCTAAAGATAGCATCACGCAAACGGTAATTAACTTTTACACGTCCCAATTTGTGAGTCGCAACATATTTTTTTGTAGCAGCAATCGCCTCTTTCACTGACAGCCCATTCAGAGAAAAATCAATATACGGTTTAACATTTGCACGGGGAGAATTACAAACAATACCATCTTTGGCATCAAAACTTTCCTCACTCACATCACAACCGTCTATCAGTGGAATAATAGGCAAACCAAATGTTTTTGCAAAAGCATAGTCTCGACTGTCGTGCGCGGGAACAGCCATAATGGCTCCTGTTCCGTAACCTGCCAAAACATAATCGCTCACCCAAACAGGAACTTCATCACCCGTAAATGGATTTATAGCATACGAACCTGTAAAAACGCCGCTCTTTTCAGTCGCAGCAATGCGTTCACGCTCCGTTCGCTTCTTTGTCTGTTCTACATATTTCTTAACAACTTCATATTGAGCAGGCGTCGTTAGTTCTTCCACCAATTCGCTTTCAGGAGCCAAAACCATAAACGTTACGCCAAACATCGTGTCTGCTCGGGTGGTAAAAATGGTAAATGTTCGGTCACTGTCCTTTACTTTAAATTCCACCTCTGTTCCTTCACTGCGCCCAATCCAATTACGCTGGGTCTCTTTGATAGATTCAGTCCAATCGATCGTATCAAGCCCATCCAGAAGTCTTTGTGCATAAGCCGAAACTCGCAGGCACCATTGTTTCATTTTCTTCTGTACAACAGGATATCCGCCACGTACGCTCAGCCCCTCAACTACTTCATCATTAGCTAGCACCGTACCCAAATTGGGACACCAGTTTACCATCATTTCTCCTTGATATGCAATACGGAAATTCATCAAAAAAGAGCTTCGTTCCGACTCATTCATGGCTTCCCATTGGGCTGCCGTGATCTCCAGTTCTTGTGTTTGGGCTGCATGTATACCGTTGGTACCGTTTTTCGCAAGTTGTGCAATAAGTTCCGTAATAGGAAGCGCTTGCTGCTTTTCCGTATCGTAATAGCTTTCAAACATTTTCTGGAATGCCCATTGCGTCCAATGATAATATTTCGGATCGCACGTACGCACTTCCCGCTTCCAATCAAAGCTGAAACCAATTTTATCTAACTGTTCGCGATAGCGATTGATATTTTTTTCGGTTGTCACAGCAGGATGCTGCCCTGTCTGTATGGCATATTGTTCTGCAGGAAGTCCATAGGCATCATAACCCATTGGGTTCAATACGTTAAAGCCTTTCATGCGCTTATAGCGCGCGTAAATATCAGAGGCAATATATCCCAAAGGATGACCAACATGAAGTCCCGCTCCGGAAGGATAGGGAAACATATTGAGTACATAATATTTTGGTTTGTTTGAGCAGTCTGGAACCTCATAGGTTTTCTGTTCTACCCAGCGACGCTGCCATTTTTTCTCGATTTCGTTAAAGTTATAGTCCATTGTATTTGACAATTTACATCTAAATTTAGAATTGCTGCGCAAATATACAATATTTTATTGAGCATGAGCACATATTTTAAACCAAAAAACTGCTGGATATGGCAACCAACAAGCCCACTGCCAGATTACGTTTCGTCTTTACTCAAACCATCTGAAACAAGTTAGATTAAGCAGATACAACATCTGAAAGACGGCATGAATAAAACGCCCTCCATCTTATCCTTACAGCATTTTAAAGTTCCTCTTCTATTCTGGATGGATGAAGATGTTTCTGCATCAAGCGGAACAGTATAAAAGCTATTACGGCACTCATAAATAAAGATAAATAATAGGTTCTCTGATTGGGAAAAAGCTCAATTATTTTTGTTTCTGCTCCAAATGCAAATGAAACAATAGTTACAATTATATTATTAAAGATATGGCAAATGATCGGAACCAGCAGACTTTGAGTTCTTAAAAAGACCCAGCCTAAAAACATTCCAAACATAAATCCGACTAAGACCTGAGCCGGAGTTAAATTTAATAACCCGTATCCGAAAGATGAAATCACCAAAGCATAACGTCTATATTTCGGCGATGAATATAAAGAAGCAAGAACTCCGCCACGAAAGCAAAATTCTTCGGCTATCGGACTAATAATCACTCCGCAGAACAAGCATAACCAGTTGCTCGTCATGCCTGTAAAAGCATTTTGTATAAACTTAGGCGTGTAGATTAATTCTCCAATTCCATTAATCAAGAAAATCAAAGGAATAAAAGTTAATATTGACAGCACGATGTCACGCTTTCGGGGTATCTTTAGATAAAATGACACTGAATGCAAGCTATCTCTATTCAAAATGACATAAACAAGTACCACCATTACAATGTTAACCGCAAGCAAACAAACACCTAATGTCCAAAAGTATGCAGAAGTATGTATAAATTTATCCGTATCTGTTATGTTGGTTAAGAGCTTACCAACAATCGTAAATATGTATGCGCACATCATTTGCATTATGACATACAAAGCAATGATTAAAATGGCCTTTTTCATCAAAAACAAAAATGAATCAATGAGTATCTTTATTTTTTATTTATATCATCAACTAAACCTCGTTTTCTATTAAAACCTGAAAACCAAGTTATTAAAGTTTAAACCAGCTTAGCTATTTCAACACCTTATCTTCATCACTATATGAAGCATTCATTTTTTTCTGCATCAGTCGGAAAAGTAACAACGCAACCACAGCTGATACAAAAAGCGCAATATAGAAAGAAGTTGTATTTGGAAAATTATCAATTATCTTAGCGTCATTACCAAATATAAAACCAAGCACAACACTTATTGAATTGTTTAGAACATGAAAAACAAGAGGAAGCACCAAACTATGAGTACGAATATACAGCCAGCCAAAGAAGAGCCCGAGTAAAAAAGCGCCTCCCATCTGAGCCGGATTCAAATGAATCAGCGCAAAAATAAAGGCCGAAAGGAACAATGCATAACGATGAAACTTTGGTGATGCAAGCAAACATCCCAAAACGCCTCGGCGGAAACAAAATTCCTCCGTAATCGGCCCCACAAGCGTAATGCCCACAATGCACAACCAATTACGTGTCATGCCATCAAATTGATTTTTCAAAATGTCTGGAACGTTTATTAATTCTGTTATGCCATTGATGAAAAACATTAATGCCAAAAAAGTCACGAACGAAAGCATAAAATCACGTCCACAAGAACTTGTCATGTAGGACAAATAAGGACGCTTGCAATCCTTCCGAAGTACATAATAAACACAAACGATTATCAACAAATCTGATAATATCAAAGAAGCGCCTAAGCACCAATAATATGCTGGCACTCCTTGAATTTGAGTGTTCTGCATGTTCAAAAACAGCATGCACACCATCGATAAAACGAAAGATAGAACACCTTGAACAACTAAAAATATTAAAATAATCAGAAGAGCTTTTTTCATCTAAAAAAATCAATCATTCCTCAATTTTTTCACATTCGAGAAATATTCTTATAACTTTGGTACAAAAGTACAATATTATATTTATAGTCCTGTCTCATTCCATAAAAAACTCATCTACTATAGATTTAATATCATAAATTTGCTCTATGAACGTCATTTTGTAGGCCAAAACTGATCTTTTTTACAAATCATCTACAACACAAGGACGATACATCTTTTTATTCATCAAGCGAAAAAATACAAACGTTGCCAAGACGCAGCCGCCCAAACAAACATAGAATACAGTTGCATTGGGAAATAAACTTATCATTTTGATATCTTTGCCCAAAAAGAAATTAAGAAGAACGCCTATTAAATTATTGATAATATCAAAAATGATGGGAAGCACCAAACTATGAGTGCGCTTGTAAATCCAACCGAGAAATAGCCCAAAAACAAAAGCAACCAACATTGAAGCCGGATTAAATTGCATCAAAGCAAAAATAGCAGCTGA
>JAQVXN010000251.1 GCA_028709135.1 Bacteroidaceae bacterium
GGCAAAACAAAAAAATATTTATTATTTAGATCTGTTCTTACAGATCATATTTTCATGCGTATTTTAATTTAAATTATTCCTAAATATTTCTTATTTCACCTCTTGACTTTTAATAGTTAGTCTTTCCTTATAATTCTTTAGTTATTTTTTAATAAATTGTAAGCATAATCATAATAAGGAACTTTCCCCCATAACTCATTACCGCCAATTATTGCAATTCCATATTTTGCTCGTGTTATTGCAACATCGTGTCATTGCAACATTTAGTATATTTGGTTTTTTCCCCGCACATTGCGCTACATTTACACCTTTTATTTTATCACATTCTAATAGCAATATAACTTCATTGGCTTGTTTACCTTGGAATGTATGTATTGTTCCGCATGATTTTTCTATCCAATTATCTATATCTTTCTTATTAAATATTTGTAAATAATCATATAAAGTTTTTCTTAACATATTTTTCATTGTGTTTGCAACTGTTTTAAATAGGCTTATAATATAGATATTGGGCAATTCATTTTGTTGCCCAATAGCTTTTTTTATCATTTCAATTACTAGTTAACCTTGTTCGTATATGTAGTGGTTTCTTTCTTCTTTTTCATAACCTTTTATGTCTATCCATGCTGATCTTTTTAATAAAAAATATTCGTTTTCTTTGGGTTCTTTTGTTTGGTTATACATTCGATTGTTGTACGGTATTTGTCAAATAAGTTATCGCATTAATTTTTATAATTTTCTCTTTAAACTCTTTTGAGTATTGTTTTTTATTTTTGTCACCGTTTGACATTTTTATCCTCCTCAGATTGTTATCGTATTTTTATTATACGTTATTTTCTATACGGCAACTATCCTAACACATAGGGGCTCCATCACCGTTGAGTATTCTTACTTGTATTTCATCGATATTGTACTCTTTTGCTATCATTGCTTCTTTTATTCTATAGAACTCAGATATATCTTCAAAGCCTGCACAGGCTACTTTGTTTACCAATTCGTATCTATCCTTACTGACTTCTTTCCATCCTTCATATGCTACAGCTACTTTCATTTCAAGCTTCTTACCTGACTTTGGTCGGTCTTTCCCTTGAATATTAATATATACACCGCCATGGCTGATGCTTTGCCCTGTCAGCTCAGTTATATTATTAGCAGTGTTGTGATAAGATGTTACACTTGCATTTTCTACTATATTCTCTGCCAGGTTTGTTGATATCAATCCTATGGTATCAAATCCCAAAAGTTGATCTAATAAATATATATATGCTGTTTTACCTTCATCATAATATTTATACACAACACGGGAAAATTCTACTTCCCATATCAGTGTCTTCACTGATGTCTCCCTAGTTCCTTTATGCCTATATATTGATTTATCCCTTTCTTTTGCAAGCTTCTTATCCAACGCTTCTAAAACATTTTTAAGCATTTTACGGGCTATCTAACAACCAAAAGCATAAATTTCCTTCTCTAACCTATTGAATGATAATTCTCTTTCATCTACAATTATATCTATCATACAAATTACTCCTGTTTATGTTTTTTAGACAATTACTGATGCGTCCAGAGGAACTCAAACCCCCGGTCAACTGATTCGAAATCAGCGACTCTATCCAACTGAGCTACAGTATAAGTTTACTGAAATGGGTTCACTATTTTACTATATTAATAATATACATATCTATTATTTCATAAAATGTTTCTGCATTTTTTAATTGTTTTTGTGTTTCATCTCTGGTTGCAATAAAAAAGTCATCATAGTCACTGGAATTTCGTATTTTGCTTGCAGACATAATTATATCTGAACACTCATTCCCAAATATTTTTGTCTTAACATACTCCTTCTGGAAATACTGGATAACAGCTGAATGCTTTTTAAAATCAATATTTCTTAGTGCAAGTACCGCTCTCATAGCATGAAAAATTGAATAGTATGCGCGGTTGTTGCTGCTCTTGTAACTTCCTTTTTCAAAAAGACTTCCGGCATCACACAACATTTCTTTTGCTCTTTCTAAACGGTATATTGACAGACTAATTTCTTTTTCACTAGGCAATCAATCTCACTCCCTCTTCAACAATATTCCTGTAGTAAGGCAGTACATCCTTGTATTCTTCAAATTCCTTTACCGGTATATCATTGAAACTAATCAATACGTCATGTTCTAGCATAAAATATGTCATCTGAGATACGAGTAAATCATCATACTTTTTTAAACTTATACGATCCATATCTACTAATAATGCTATATCAATATCTGAATCCGTGGAATAATCTCCGCGGGCATAAGAACCATACAGAATTACTGCAACTAATTTGTCTCCAAATATTTTAGTAGTATTTATTACAACCTCTTTAAAAATTGCGTCTAGTTTTTCTTTGCTCATGAAATCACCCACTTTATTATCTTTATTCCATATTATATATTTTCTCGAAGTATTGTGCAATGTTTCATCAGTACTAGTTACTGTCAAGTAATTATTCTCTTATAATGTTATAAAATATGCCATCCGTTAACTTCATATTGCTTTTTTTTCGATAGCTGATGATTTAGAAAAGCAATTCTATCCTCTGCTTTTTATAATCTCATTAACAATATGGTAGTTTATATAACATTCACCTGCATGTGTCACTAACCCCATCCCTGTAACACGTTCATCCTATCTAAGGCTTCAACCAATGTTTTCCTTGGACAGCCTAAGTTTATCCTTGCAAAACCTTCCCCGTTTTTGCCAAAGCTTCTACCACTATTTAAAGCTACATTTGCTTTGTTTACTAAAAAATCATCTAAATCTTTTTGTTTGGGAAAAACATCCCTAAAATCCAGCCAACCTAAATAAGTGCCTTCAGGCTTTCTGAATTTTACAATCGGCATATTTTCTTTTATAAAGCTATCCATATAATCAAAATTCTTATCGATATAAGCCATAACATTATCCAGCCATGCTTCTCCATATTTGTATGAAGCCTCTAAAGCCGTATATCCGAATATGGTAAGCTCTCCTACTGACACCCTCTCACTGATTTTTTTATACTTTTCCCTCATATCCTCATCGGGTATCATCACTAGGGATGCTGAGAGTCCGGCTATGTTGAATGTTTTGCTCGGAGCCATAGCTACTGCAGTTATGGCTTTATATTTTTCGTCCAATGATAATATTGAGGTAAATTCATTTCCCGGAATTATCAAATCTGAATGAATTTCATCAGAAAATATCACCACATCATGTTTCAAACAAATGTCCGCCATTTTTCCCAATTCCTCTTTATTCCAAACTCTCCCTACAGGGTTATGAGGATTGCACAGTATAAAGAGCTTTACATTATTATCAATTATCTTCTTTTCAAAATCCTCATAATCTATAGTATAGTAGCCTTCTTTTTCTATAAGCTCGTTTATTATAAGGACCCTATTGTTATTCTTTACTCCGGCATGGAAAGGCGGATAAACCGGTGTCTGTATAATCACGCCTTCTCCTTCTTTTGTATATAAAAGCACACCAAGGCAAAATGCTGTCACAACACCGGGGCATGTCAATATCCAATTATCATCTATATGCAAACGGTTTCTTTTTATATTCCACTCTATAAAAGGCTGAAAAATCTCCTTTGAGCCCAAAGGATATCCAAAGACTCCATGGTTTGCACGCTCTATCATAGCTTCTATTATTTTAGAATCTGATTTAAAATCCATATCAGCAATCCAAAGTGGCAAAATATCGTCTCGCCCATATACTCCTTTTAATCCATCCCATTTTGCACAGTCAGTGTCCCTTCTATTTACCATAATATCTAAATTCATTTTTTCCTCCTTATGTGTCACTAACCCCGTCTTTGTGGCACGTTTCATCTTTACCCCTCGTTATATATGAATTTCTCCGTTTGAAAGAATATCATGAGTTTCTATTTCCTGATGCAAGATTTCTTCAATCTGCTTTTTAAGTTCTGGTAAACTTTT
>JAQVXN010000252.1 GCA_028709135.1 Bacteroidaceae bacterium
GTAACTAAGTGTCAAGAACTTAAAGTTACTAACAATCAGCCACTTGACCAATTCTTTTATGCTAACTCTTGTTAATATAACTCATTATAGCTGAGAACATTAATCAATTATTTAACGGAGTATTGATAATTATTAACGCTATTATTAACAACAGTAAACACATTAAAATTATGAAAAGAATAAGGCTACTTAAATTGGGAGGAGCAGTAATTATGATATCCTCACTTTTTCTTGTTTCGTGTGTCAATAGTGACTACGATATCAGCAAGGATATTGATGCAACTATGGGGCTTGGCTCATCAGGTCTTGCGTTAAAATTTGGTAATACAGAGAAAGTATATTTGCGAGATTTACTTAAAGTGTCTAACAGTAATATGCTGGATACGACTTCTACAAGTCTTTATTTCTTGGTAAAAGACGGAGTCATTAACACGAATACGACGATTAATAATGCTGATCCTGTAATGATTAATCCTGTGTCTGTGAAATCGCGACAAACAGAAGTAGAAGAAACGGGAACCTATCCTCCCAATAAGGTTTTTACAATAAACGAATCCAATACGTCCAGCACGCTTGACATCAATATAAAAAATATTGATGCAGCTGTAAAAGAGGTGTCAACGGTGATTCCTGATAAGTTGGAAGTAACTGGAAGCTTTCCATCAAGTTTAGCAGGAACAAAGATAACAACGCAAGGTGTAGTTATCACATTTCCCGACTTTATTTACTCCGACCAATTAAACAGTAAACACCAATATCAGTTGGAAAATGGTAAGACTTCATTTTCCTTAGATATAGACTCTATTGTTTTCCCAAAAACAGGAAAATTTGGTCAAGTACCTATCAATAATGCATTAAGTTTGAGTGATGATATTAGTATGACGGGAGCATTCAATTGTACAACCACGCAACAGCTTTATTTGAAACAAGGAGATCCCATTTATTCAGAGCTTACATTTGTATTTTCGCCGATGCAAGTCAAAACAGTTTCTGGGGTTATGAATAAAGAGGTTTCTCCCGAAATTGATCCCATACAGATATCCAATGATCTGCCAGATTTCTTGCAAGATGAATCTGTGAAATTAGAAGTAAGTAATCCAACTCTCAAACTGTGGACAAAAAATGGAGAACAATGGCCTTTTGCTCTACTTTTTGGCGGCACAATGAAATCTGTTAAGAATAATAGTGTAATTACTTCCGTAAACATTCCCACAAGTGGATCTGTAGAGATTCCTCAGAAGAAAGATCAGATCTACTATTTCTCACAGACAGAAACTCCTTTTGATACGGCAGCTATATCTGCTGCAGCTGAAAAATATAAGGTACCTACATTCGGCAAACTAGTTGAAAAATTGCCTGATAATATTCAAATAGACATGAAGAATGGAAAAGTTTCAATGAATCAAAATATGCTCCAGACAGCTAATTTGGGGCAAACTTATAGTTTCAATATGGGCTATCGCATGCTTATTCCTCTGTCTTTTGACGCTAATACTACTATTGTTTACACAGATTCTATCGATGATTTGCACGAAGATTTGAAAAAATATGAAACGTCCGGACTTAAATTAACTGCAGAAGTTTTCAATGCAGTTCCGCTTGATTTAAATGTTCAAGTGATTCCTTATGATTATAATGGGAAATCACTGGCCTCTGAAATTACATTTACTACAGAAGTTGCAAAAGGTGCCACTCCAAGTGGTGCTGTGACTACTCCTATTTCTTGCGTATTAACAGCTGCTAATCCTGCTTCTATTAAAAAACTTGATAAGTTACTTCTCAAGATTTCCTCAACTTCTACCAGCTCGAACAGTTTGATGTCGAATCAATACATTCAGCTAAACAACATCAGATTAATTCTTACAAGCCCAATTATTGGCAATTTCAATTAATGCCGATGAACCCAGTTAACAACTTGTAGAACAATAAACAACAGAAAATCATGAGACATTCTATTAAAAAAATATTTGTAGTAATTGTACTTTGCTCGGGAATTGCTATTAATGGTTTTGCACAGGATATGCGTTCAGGCTATTTCCTGCAGTCATCTACTTTCCGTCATCAAATAAATCCTGCATTGCTTGACCAAACTTATTTTTCAGCTTTATTTGGTAACGTTAATGCCGGTGCGACAGGTAATGTTGGACTTAAAGACTTCGTCTATAAAACGACAGGTAATGCTAACTATGATTTAACTACATTTATGAATCCCAATATTAGTACAAGTGAATTTTTGGGCAATATAAATAATAAAAACCGCGTGAATGTTAGTTTAAATTACAATCTTGCTTCAACTGCTTTTAAGGCATTTGGAGGCTTTAATGTTGTTGAAATGAATTTACGTTCTTATACTTCTCTTTGTCTGCCTTATGAACTTTTTGACTTCATGAAAGAGGCCGGTGCAAAAGAGCATTATACGCTCAAAGACTTAGGGGCACGTTCCAAATCATATATTGAGTTAGCTCTTGGACATTCCCATAAAATTAATGAGAATTGGACTGTTGGTGGTAAAGTGAAAATGCTTTTTGGCCTTGCTTATGCTGATCTTGATGTAAATTCCATGGACATTACCATGAATAGCAATCAATGGATTATCAATACAGATGCCAAAATTAAGTCTGCCATTCTTAGTTCCAAATTCAAGTATAGCGATCGCGAAGATCCTAAAAATACCAAACAGGGAATGAAAAAGGTAAATGGTCTTGACGATGTGTCTTTTGGCATCCCCGGTTTCGGACTTGCCATGGATTTAGGCGCCGTATACAAAATGCCTAATGTAGAAGGTTTAACACTATCAGCTTCATTAACTGATTTAGGTTTTATTTCTTGGAGTAAAACTAGCACAGGCGCATCCGAAGGTAGTTATACTTTTGATGGGTTTAAAAATCCCATTTACGTTAATGGTCATAATGATGGCACAAATAAACTCAGTGATCAGTCTGATGCTCTTAAAGATGACTTGGAAAAAATGTTTTCAGTTTATGACCAAGGTCAAAAATCTACGACAACGGCTTTGGCTGCTACTTTCAATTTGGGAGCCGAATACGTGATGCCTTTTTATGATAAACTTTCCGGAGGCTTTCTTTTGACCGATCGTTTTGACGGTTTGTATTCATGGCATCAAGGTATGTTGTCTGCTAATGTACGTCCTTTGAATTGGTTGGATTGTTCCCTTAATACAGCTTTGTCAACCACCGGGTGGACTTGTGGAGGAATGCTAAGTCTGCACAGTTCTCACTTTAACTTTTATGTAGGAGCGGATCATTTTATGGGACAGGTTTCCAAACAATTTATTCCTCTTAATAATATGAATGAAAATATTTGTCTCGGCTTCACTTTTCCTCTTTAAGTAATATTCAAAACTCCCTATTTTATGTCGATGAGGTTTTACGATGTATGTGGATTCTATCTAAAATATAAAAATTTTATATTTTGATATTCGTATTTGGTTATATCGTAAGAAATCGCTTTCTTTGTACATGTATAACAACATTAAAATATTACTGATATGAAAAAGTATGTTTGCACCGTTTGTGGTTATGTATATGACCCCGAGAAAGGAGATCCAGATAGTGGAATTGCTCCCGGTACTGCGTTCGAAGATCTTCCAGATGATTGGGTTTGCCCTCTATGTGGTGTGGGAAAAGAAGATTTTGAAGAAAGCGGAGAATAGTTTTCGTGAACTCCTCAAAAGATATGCCAAAAGTTTATGCTTTTGGCATATCTTTTTTACTGTATGATAACGAATGATTTATGTACAGATAATTTTTGATTTTTTGTTTAGACGTGAAATGGTTCTTTTGAAACAAAGAAGAGAGCTTATAAGAGTCTATCTTAATGATTATTAAAGATCTTATTTTGATTCTGTATAAAGACATTTCGTTCTCAAAAACAGACTTTAATTGTTAAAACAAAAAAATCTCTATTAGAGGAAGTATTTATAAAAAAAGCCGTA
>JAQVXN010000253.1 GCA_028709135.1 Bacteroidaceae bacterium
GAGCCGATTTTCGCTGTAAAGTTATATAAAAGTTTTTTATTAGCACCAAGAAGTCTGAAATAATAAAAGAAAAAGTCATAGCAAACCTCTAAAAGTGATGAAAACAATTGGATTAGAGGACAATAATCGTATTATTAACAATCCTTTTTAGGACATGGAAAAGAGAATAAAGCTCTTTTGAACAATAAGGAAAATTGAGAACGGAATAGATAGGTTCTCTTCAAAATGGAAATTAATGATCGTGAATGGAAGAGGAGATGTCGGTTATGACCTTACGCATGAAGTGGTCTTCAATGAGATGGTCGGCCACTCGTGGACGTTCGCGGATTCTTTCCAGAACGCGGCGGGCGGCTAGTTGATGGCTTTCTTTTTTTGAATAACCCCTTCCTTGTCCCATCAGGTGGTCTTCAATGATAACGCGAGTTATAAATGAAGGCATTTTGCGGCATATTTCGGGATTAAGTTCGTCGGTTTCAAAATTGATGATGATGCGATTTTTCTGACACCATTCGAGCAATAGACTTTTAAAGTTCTCTTCTTTTTGGGCCAGGTTGTCAGGGTTGAGATAGCCCCGAGCGATAAGGCTAAGAAAGAATTGTTGACATTTGCGATATCCGCGGTCCAGATAAGCTGCTCCGACCAAAGCCTCGAATGCATTGCCTCCAATAAAACTGTTATGGGTTCCGGCTGTGATACTTGCTTTGATGAGATTGTCTAGCCCGATGCGTTTGGATATTTGATTAAGGGTACTGCGGCGAACCAGTTTGCTTCTCATTGTTGTGAGGAAACCTTCCTGCTCTTCTTGGTATTTACGAAAGAGGTAATTACTCACTACGGCTTCTATGATAGCATCTCCCAAAAATTCCAATCGTTCATTGTCGAGATGGTGACCTTGTGAGTCTGTTTTCAACATGGACTTATGTAGTAAGGCCAGTTTATACAGCTCAAGATTATGCGGACAGAAAGTAAAGATCTCTTTCAAGGAAAAGTAAAGTTCCTCTTTCCGTGGAAAGAGGAACTTATAGATATTTTTGAACAAAATCATTGCTAAAAAACAACGAATTTATTCTGCGTATTTCTTAACGATCACGCATGCATTGTGTCCACCAAAACCAAAGGTGTTGCTGAGAGCAGCGCGAACAGTACGCTTTTGCGCTTGGTTAAAAGTGAAATTCAACTTATAGTCAATGTTCTCATCATTATCACCCTCAGCGTGATTAATTGTGGGGGGGACAATGTCTTCCTTTACAGCCATCAGGCTAAAGAAAGCTTCCATGGCGCCGGCTGCTCCGAGAAGGTGGCCTGTCATGGATTTTGTAGAACTGATGTTCAGGTCATAGGCGTGCTGCCCAAATACCTGTTGAATTGCTTTTACCTCTGAAATGTCACCTACAGGAGTTGATGTGCCGTGTACATTGATATAATCAATATCTTCGGGCTTCATATCTGCATCCTTTAGTGCTGCTTTCATTACGAGTATGGCTCCCAAACCTTCCGGATGTGAGGCTGTGATGTGATAAGCATCTGCAGACATGCCACTTCCCGCTAATTCACCATAGATTTTTGCGCCACGTGCTTTGGCGTGCTCAAGTTCTTCCAGAACAAGGCAAGCAGAGCCTTCTCCCATAACGAAACCGTCACGACTTCCGCTGAATGGGCGAGATGCGTGCTCGGGGTCATCATTGCGGGTAGAGATGGCGTGCATAGCGTTAAATCCTCCAACTCCAGTGGGCCAAATGGCAGCTTCTGCTCCTCCGGCCAATATCATATCAGCCTTACCCAAGCGTATGAGGTCAAGGGATGTACCCAGTGCGTGGGATGATGATGCACAAGCTGAAACGGTGGTAAAATTGGGACCTCGAAAGCCATACATAATAGAAATATGACCGGCTGCGATGTCGGCAATCATTTTCGGGATGAAGAAAGGACTGTATTTGGGACCTTCTTCTGCATGAATGGCATTCAGACCAACTTCTTCTTCGAAGGTATTAATTCCACCGATACCTACACCATAAATTACTCCGATCCTGTTCTTGTCTGCTGCTTCAAGGTCTATTGCGCAGTCCTTGACAGCTTCCATGGCGCTTACAACGGCATACTGTGAGTAAAGATCCATCTTGTTGCAAGTTTTGCGATCGATATAGTTACGACCGTCAAAATCTTTCACTTCACATGCAAAATGCGTCTTAAACAAGGATGAATCAAAATGGGTAATAGGTCCGGCGCCGCTCTTCCCGTTTTTAACACTCTCCCAAGTTTCGGAAGCTGTGTTACCTAATGGAGAAATGGCTCCAACGCCTGTTACAACAACTCTTTTTAATTCCATTCTTTAAATGTAGGGGGAATTTAATTATTTTGTATTGGCTTCGATATATTCGATGGCCTGCTGTACGGTAGAAATCTTTTCTGCCTGATCATCAGGGATAGAGATGTGGAATTCCTTCTCAAACTCCATGATCAATTCTACTGTGTCCAGAGAATCTGCACCCAGGTCGTTTGCGAAGCTGGCTTCGTTCTTTACTTCACTCTCGTCAACACCGAGTTTGTCTACAATAATAGCTTTTACTTTAGATTCAATTTCTGACATAATGGTTTTGTTTTAATTAAAATTCTTAAGTTGGACTGCAAAATTAGAATTTAATCTTCTTATGACCAAAACTTTGAGAAAGAAAATGGTTTTTTTTGCACATTTAGGGCTCAATTCGTGCGGTTTAGTTTACATTTGAATTGTTATCTAACATAAAAGATGATGTTTTGTCATTTTGCTGCTGTTTTCAATATTCATAAATTTATTCATTGAATGGACGTGAGAACCAATATTCCTGATGAAAGCAAAAATACAGCAAGATTTGTCAAAAGCAGGTCGCTATTTGTTGAACGCAAGAGGCTATTCGTCAGAATGAAGTCAAACTTGTTTTTTTAGAAAATTATGTTGTTGAAGTTGAGTTGTTTACAAGATAGGAAGAGGCAAAATGAAAAATTGAATGAGTGAAGTAATAAATAGGAATGGTTATTCTTTCATTTTGAAAAGCATAAATTGTTTTTCCCCTTATTTGTTAGTTTCGCTATAAAAAAGTACCTCAGGCAAAAGCCTGAGGTACTTTGAATGAATTAACGAGTGCTGAATTTATTTTACAGCGACTTTCTTTTTACCTACAATGTAAAGACCTTTGCTTAGACCCTTTTGAGCGTCTGTAGCATTTATATTTCTCTTCAGCAGTTTGCCGTCAATGGTGTAAACATTGACTTTACCTGTTCCAGGTTTACTGATTTGAATGGCGTTGACGCCAGTAAGTTTGCCATTGACAGTTAGGGTAAGAGCTGTTTCCTTGTCCGTCAGATCCTTGACAAGAGTCGGATCGATATAAGCTCTTTGTCCCCATAAGGTGGCGGCGGCGGCGGTAGTAATGAACAGGCTATTGTTGTTCAAATAACCCAGACCCGGTTTGTTCAATGTAATTCCATCCAGCGTTCCAACAAGACCGTTTGCGGTCAAAGGTGTTGTAACCAGATTACCGTCTTTAGGCAGTTCGAAAGCAAAAGAGACGGAAGCGGCAGACTGTGGATCGTAGTTATTCTTGTCACCTGCCATGAGAATAAACGGAGTTCCGGCGGGAAGCTCATCTGTAATCTCATACAAATCAATTTTAGATGAAACGTTGCTATCATCAACGGTGAGGCTACGTACGCCGTATGCTTTCATTGTTGGATTCACGCCGTCAGCGCCGAATGTACCTGCTGGAATTGCGAATGGGAAGCAAGCCGAGTGTATGTAATTGTCAGTTGTGGCGATATCAAGTTCTTGTGTTTCAACAGGAATGAATTTCCAACTAGCAGGAGTATTCATGGCGATTGTAGTAGCCGGCCTTTCAATGATGGAACTTCCATCTGTAGAAGCAAAGAGACCATAATTACCCACATTGAGC
>JAQVXN010000254.1 GCA_028709135.1 Bacteroidaceae bacterium
TGTCAAGTGAAGATAAAGGTTTGATGGTTGTGACTTATCCGGCAGCGCTGGCCGTGAAAGTAGTACTGAAAAAGGATCTAAAAGATCGTTCTGTGCGTATTCGTGTAGGCGATAGTGTTGGGTTGTTGGAGCTGGAACACCGTTTGGTGGACTTGGGTTTACGGCGTACAGATTATGTATATGAACCTGGAGATTTTGCCATTCGCGGTAGTATTGTGGACATCTATTCTTTTTCCTACGAGTTACCTTACCGTATAGACTTTTTTGGCGACGAGGTAGATTCGATTCGTACGTTCAACGTGGAAACACAATTATCCGAGAGTAGAAAGGATGAGGTCGTTATTGTACCTGAAGTTGAAAATGAAGATTGTGAACGTGCGTCGCTGTTTCATTTTTTATCATCAAATACCTTACTTGTAAGTAAGAATATAAAATATGTGCAAGAGCGTATATCTCAAATTTATGAGGAAGGTTTTTCGGAACAGGCGCGTTTGGATTATGAGGAAAGAAAAGATGGGGACAAAGATTCTGTCGACAACATATTGCTAGACAAAGAACTGTTGTTGCTGCGTGGAGACGAATTTGCAAATGAGACGGCATCATTACACACTTTAATAATGGGGCAGCAGCCAGCTAAATCAGCTGGTACGCGCCTGACATTCAAAACATCAGCACAACCTCTGTTTCATAAGAATTTTGAACTCATCACGAATAACCTGAGTCAACAGAAAGAAAATGGATATGAAATTTTCATTCTGGCTGACAGCAGCAAGCAAAATGAACGTTTAAAAGACATTTTTGCCGAAATGAATCCGAACGTGACTTTTACGGCTGTAGAGAAGACTCTGCACAGTGGTTTCTGTGATGAGGATTTGAAAGTGTGTATCTATACTGATCATCAGATTTTTGATCGTTTCCATAAATATAACCTAAAAAGTGATCGGGCCAGAAATGGTAAGGCGGCGCTTTCTTTGAGGGAACTCAATCAATTTGAACTAGGTGATTATGTGGTCCATGTAGATCATGGCATTGGGCGCTTTGCAGGATTGGTACATATTGTTCAAGGAGATACAGAACAGGAAGTGATGAAACTGGTGTATCAAAATAATGATGTAGTTTATGTTTCCATCCACAGTCTAAACAAGGTAAGCAAATATAAGGGTAAAGATGGCGTGCCACCCAAACTTAGCCGTTTGGGAACCGGGGCGTGGGAGAAAATGAAGGATCGCACGAAAACCAAAATTAAGGACATTGCGCGTGATCTAATTAAACTCTATAGTCAGCGTCGTCAGGAAGAGGGTTTTGCTTTTAGTGCAGACAGTTATATGCAGCATGAGCTGGAAGCCAGCTTCCTATATGAAGATACGCCGGACCAATTACGAGTAACTCAGGAAGTAAAAAAAGATATGGAAAGCAAACGTCCCATGGACCGACTGGTATGTGGCGATGTAGGTTTCGGCAAAACGGAAATAGCTATCCGTGCTGCTTTTAAGGCTGCTACGGATAGTAAGCAGGTAGCTGTATTGGTGCCAACAACCGTTTTGGCTTATCAACATTACCGCACATTTACGGAACGTCTGAAAAACTTTCCTGTTACAATAGATTATCTTACACGGGCGCGGTCGGCGGAGGAAACAAAAGAGATTAAGGAAAAGCTTGCTAATGGGAAAATAGAAATTATCATCGGTACGCACAAACTTATTGGCAAAACAATCAAATTTAAGGATTTGGGTTTACTCATTGTGGATGAGGAACAAAAGTTTGGTGTGAGTACGAAAGAGAAGTTGCGCCAGATGCGGGTGAATGTGGATACATTGACCATGTCAGCTACACCCATTCCGCGAACCTTGCAATTCTCACTTATGGGCGCGCGAGACCTTTCTGTGATTCAAACCCCACCAGCTAACCGTTACCCTATTCGAACGGAAATACACGGTTTCGGCCATGAGGTGATCGCAGAAGCGATTAATTTTGAAATGAGCCGTAACGGCCAAGTGTTTTTTGTGTGCAATCGTATTTCAAAATTGCCTGAAGTGGAATCACTTATTCATAAATATGTTCCGGATGCGCGCGTAGCGATCGGTCACGGACAAATGGTTCCGGAAAAGTTGGAAAAAATTATTCTTGACTTTATTAATGATGATTACGATGTGCTGCTTTCTACCACTATTGTAGAAAATGGTATTGACATACCCAATGCAAATACAATAATCATAGACAATGCGCAAAATTTTGGGTTAAGCGATTTACACCAAATAAGAGGGCGTGTTGGTCGCAGTAATCGCAAGGCTTTCTGTTATCTGCTTTCGCCCCCCCTGTCGTCATTGACACCGGAGGGACGTCGGCGTTTGGAGGCTGTAGAAAATTTCAGTGATTTGGGAAGTGGCATTCAGATAGCCATGCAAGACTTGGATATTCGAGGTGCCGGCAATTTGCTAGGTGCCGAACAGAGTGGGTTCATTGCCGATCTGGGTTATGAAACGTATCAGAAGATTTTGGCTGAAGCTGTATCTGAACTCAAAAACGACGAATTCTCGGATCTTTATGCCGAGGAAGTAAAACAGCAAACGGATTTGAAAGGTGATCTCTTTGTGGATGATTGCGCCTTGGATAGTGATTTACCTCTTTATTTACCGGAAACATATATTCCTGGAAGCAACGAACGAATGACTTGTTATAGGGAATTAGACGGTTTGAAGACGGATGAAGAATTGACCGCTTATCGTAGTCGTTTGGAAGACCGTTTCGGTCCGCTGCCAAAGGAAAGTGCAGATTTGATGAATGTGGTGGTTCTCAGGCGCATGGGCCGTAGTTTGGGCATGGAGCGCATTTTACTGAAAAACGGGGTGATGACAATTTATTTTGTATCAAACCGGGATAGCATTTTCTATCAGAGTACTACATTTGGGCGCAGTTTAAGTTTTTTGAAACAACAATTCAGGCGCTGCAATTTGGCCGAGGTGAGTGGCAAACGCCGTATGATAGTGAAGGACGTTGACTGTGTGGATGCGGCTATCAAAATTTTAAAGGAAATAACGGCCCAAGAAATGAAAGAGAATTAAAGAATGAAATGGAGATGGATTACCTTATTCTTAGGTCTGTTCTTATTAGGGCTTTATGTAGAGGCGCAGACAAAATCGGAGTTCAATGTACTGGATTATGGAGCCGACAATACAGGGCAGAAAGATTGCAGTGAGGCTTTTTCAAAAATAATTGCTGCGTTGGGCGCGCAGCGGCAAGTAGCCATCTATCTTCCTGCCGGTAAATATCGCATTTCCAAACGTGTGGTTTTCAACGGAACAAACTTTTCTACTACATCATTAAATTGCGGTTTGATCTTTAAAGGTGCAGGAGAAGACGTGACAGAATTAGTCTGTGACAACCAAGAAGGTGGTTTCCTGTTTAACGTGGAAACAAACTTATTGACAGTGACGGTAGAAAATCTCAGTTTTGTTGCGCCCTGCGAGGGTTGCGGTACTGCGATAGAATTTAATACTGCAGACGCCAATCCAGGTGATCATCATTCGCGGATGTTTCAAGTGAGAAACGTATTGATTAGAGGAGTACATTTCGATCAGGGATTTTTTAACAATGGAGTAAAGTGTTTGAATGCGTGGTATCCTTTGTTAGATAATGTGAAAGTGACTGGGAAATATGGTCCCGGTGCGGAGATGTGTAAGATGGAAACGGGCTTCCTTTTTCAGGATTGTTACAGTCCTCTCGTTACGAATTGCTATTTTTGGGGTAATGCCAAAGCGGGACTTGCGTATTTGGCTGCAAAAATACAACCTGAAGACGGCATAGTGAAGGACAGTTATTTTGTTGGTCAGGATAATGGTGTCTACGTGGACATTAAAAACCCGCCCGATTGGTCGGAACCTGCATTTCATGTTACAGACTGCCAT
>JAQVXN010000255.1 GCA_028709135.1 Bacteroidaceae bacterium
CTCTGGATTTTGAGGAAAATGATGCAGCAAGAATCGTTCTTCCTGCGGGGCAAATTCCCATAGCATATCATCGGTAATCTTCACTGCTGCCCACCTTCTCTTCATTACTTAAGATTGTTTCTAATTGTGCTTTGGCTCTCTGAATGCGTTTATAAACTGTTTGTTCCTTTACATTTAAAATTTCTGCAATTTCTTTGACAGAATATCCTTGACTATACCTTAAACGGATAACAGTTGATAATAAAATCGGTAATTTTGCAATTGCTTTTGCAACTGCACTCATTTCAGAAATTTCTTGACTGTTGTCTGAAATTGCATAGGAAACCTCATCAAAAGATACGGTACCCTGTCTTTTACGTTTACGATAAATGTCAATTGCAAGATGCTGTACTATAGTAACGATAAAGGCTCGCGTTTTTGGACATTTTATTTTTTTTATTTTATCCAAATGATTCATAATTCGTAAAAAAGCCTGATGGACACAGTCCTCCGCCATATATTCATCTTTTAAAATGCTGTTTGCAGCATAAAACATTACTTGCTTATATGTAAGATAAATTTGCTCAAATTTTGATTTTTCCTCATCTGTGTCAATCATGGATAAATAAATAGAAAGCATGCTGGCACCCTCCTCTAACAAACAATATTTTAACATGCTTTCTCAAAAATGGAAACAATTATAAACTATTTAATTTTGGGTTATGTTTGGGTATCCACTGCACACAAAGCCTGTAATATTTAAAAAGAGAAACCAGAAGCCCGCTGCAATCGCAGCGGGCTTCTTTCATCTATAAAACCTAATATTCGAAACGGATAATCTAGACATTCAATTTCTTCGTTAAATATTATTAAACTTTGATCTTTATACAAGCTTTAACAACAGAAATGTTTTGTTCAACTCTTATTTTGGGCATATGGTAATCTTCTGGAAAAACAATCGCAAAATCACCGGTTTCAAGCAAAATAGAAGATTCACAAGAACCAGTCCAAAAAGCTAAATCATTTTGCTTGTCATATTTTCCAATTGCTGTTGCGGCACGTTTTTCCGGCGTATATAACAATCTCTCTCTTCCGCTGGCAATATAATGCAAATCCGCATAATGTTTATGACTTTCAAGATTACAGTTTTTTGCATCCATTGTATTGTAACGCTGCACATAAGCATAAATAGTTTCACCATCTATGGTATAACAACCGTCTTCTAAACTGCAAATATCATTATTCTCAAGCCAGTCAAACGCTTTTCTATAATTTTCTCCTAGTTGTTCGTAGCGAGATCTGTTTTTAAGAGTTCCGATAATCATATGATTGCTCCTTTATATTAATTTAAAAACTAGTCCATCACATCTTTATAATCAAAAAAATGTCGAAATTTTTGAGGGCTGATACCAATAATCTTTTTAAATTTTTTTGAAAAATAGTATAAGTCTTGATAACCCACCTGTACTGCTATCTGAGATATGCTAAGATTCGTCTCAACCAGCAATTCTTTTGCTTTATTTATGCGAACGATATTCAAATATTCAATGGGGGTGTGAGTCGTTAGGTTTTTAAAAATCTTTATAAAATAACAGGGGCTTAACTTTACTTCATTACATAAATCAACTAATTCGAATTTTTGATCATAATGACGATTTATTAAATTAATAATTTGATTCACCCGCATGGTATTGGTACCGTTTTCTTTTGAATAGTAACGTTGATGCGTTATTTCATACAAAAACTGTTGCATCAGAATGGATTGATTCCAATAATCTTGTTCCTGAATGGAGTTACGTGATTTGCTAATTTTTTCAAGTGTTTTCTCAATAGAACTGTAATTTTCATAAATCTGGGTATATGGCAGCTCGAATGGATCACTGCGAGGTAAAAAGCTCCATTCATTTTCTGGAGAATACTGGAATGTGTTATGGTGGAAATTTGTTTTCTCATCATAAGACCAAACCTCAGCTACATGATGAACAATGGACACTGAAAAATTGATTGAATAATAATCCAATAATCCTTTATCCGGGACTAACCAATATTCCAAACCCGCTATTGAAGGAATGTATACGATTGAACCTTGCTGCACCTCATACTCTTTCTGGTTGATATACAAAGTACCGCTTCCACGTGTAATTAAATAAAACTCATGCCGGTTTGGAATGGATTTTTTATGACGATACCAACCAGAAAAATTAATGCGACAGCTAATATTTCCAAGATAAGGTATGATGTGATCACATTTATTAAATAAAAAGTCTTTTAGGTAAAGCAATAAAAACACCCCCAAAAAGGAAATAATTATAAAACTATCACATTATTTAATCGATATTCTCCATAAAAATAGTATAAAACACGAACTTTCAAAAAGCAATCTTATTTAGGAAATAAGTAAAAAATCTAACAAGATAGAATAATAATGTACAAATAAATCGATATTTAACATTTTCAAACGCACACATGTCAAATATAATATTGACAAGATTTAAACAGAAAAGAGGAGAAAAATGAAAACAATTTTGTGCACAAAGTGGATTCCAGATGAATGCATGGAACCATTTTCTGGCATATTTTCTTTTGTGAAACCCGATAAAGAAAAAGTGTTTTTTTTAGAACGTGAGATTAAAGAACGATTGACTGAAGCGGATATTTTATTTTCAGTAGCCGGCACTCCTGTCAGCAAAGAACTGATTGATATGAACCCAAAACTTGAGATGATTATCAGTCTTGGAGTAGGTTTTGACCATGTCGATTGGAAGTATGCGACACAAAAAGGGATTCCCGTAATCAACAGCCCATCTGAAGTAACCGAACCAACAGCGGAACATACGATGGCTTTAATAATGGCTGTATACCATAACATTCCGGAATATACCGTGCAAATGCGCCGCGGCCAATGGGTTCAAGAAACGTTTGGTGAAGCACAGACTCAAATGATGGGAAGCACCCTCGGCATATTGGGAATGGGACGTATTGGAAAAGCTGTGGCAAAAAGAGCAAAGGCTTTAGGCATGAATGTAGTTTATTTTGATTCTTATCCAATGAGCGCAGAACAAGAAAAAGAATTTGGAGTAGAGCGCAAAACATTTGATGAAGTTATAAGCAGCAGTGACTGCATTACGGTGCATGTGCCATTCACTAATGAAAACAAGCATATGTTTAACGCTCAAACTTTTGCTAAAATGAAAAAAGGTTCTTTCTTTGTCAATGCAGCACGAGGCGGACTAATGAACACGGATGACCTTATTGCGGCATTGAAAAGCGGACAAATGAAACGCGCGGCTCTTGATGTGTTTGAAACGGAACCGTATTTAAATGGAGCACTTTGCAGCTTGGAAAATGTGATACTAACGCCACATGTAGCCAGTCAGACCAAAACTGCTCGTATTAACATGGCAATGGAATGTTTAAATGGAGCACAACGAGTAGTCAATGGCGAAAAAACCCATAATGTTGTGAACCCTGAAGTGCTGAATGTGTAAAATAACGGCAGATAGTCGTTAAAACCATTAAAAGGAGATATTATTATGAAAAAAAAATTGCCATTCTTCTTGCTATTGTTTTATCCACTGGTATATTGGCCGGCTGCAGCGGCTCTTCAACTTCGTCCTCATCAACAGCTGAATCCAATGCAGGCAGTCAAGAATCAAAGCCAGCAGAGACCATTAAATTGGTAGTTGCTCATAACCAAACAAACATGGACAGCCCCTTCCAAACAGGACTACTCAAGTTTAAAGAATCATTGGAAAGTAAAGATCTAGGTTTTGAAGTAGAAGTACATGCAGGTACTTTGGGAACAGATGAGCGTGAGCTTACTGAAAAAATGACGACCGGCGCCGCTGATATCGTTGTCGTATCACCAGGATTTTTAACACAGACAGGCATTAAGGAAATCGATATGTTGGCTTTTCCGTAC
>JAQVXN010000256.1 GCA_028709135.1 Bacteroidaceae bacterium
CACTTGACTATACAAAGATACAACAACGTAACATAGATAGCGATTAACCCCTCAAAAAACAGCCTACCATTTGTCCTCTTGAAAAATATAGCTCAATAATAGCCTACCATTTGTCGTATAGACCTAAGTCTTAGATAACTTTCTATAGATAGTTCTAGGGGATACGCCAAACTCTTCAGACAAATCCTTCACTGTCAAGTTACCCTTCGAATAACGGCTGTTTACCGTTTCTTCTGTTAAACCTTTATGACCAACAAAAGTTTTTCCACACGATTTACAATACCAACGTTGGAAGCCCTTCAAATGGCCTCGTTTGATAGTTGTATTTGAGCCGCAATAAAAGCAGATTTTTTGCCATAAAAATATAAATGGAACAAAGATAATGACTATTAAAGAGTTACAAGGATTTTAAGCACACTTTTGTCACATAAGCCAATAATTAGGACTGAAGGTTAAACAAAAAATCAGAGTGATGTTTTTGACCCACTCTGATTTTTTGTTTGTATGAATACCCCAGATTTACTTTATACTAAAGAGCGCACCTGTTGCGCTAATGCCTTCTGCATTAATGTAAATGTGGGAATCTTTTCGGGAATTACTATAGAGCGTGATGCTAATTTTTCCGTTTTTACCGGTTGTGAGAGCAGGATCCCAATACAGAGTACGACGTACATCAGAGGGTGAAGGAGTTGCTTCCATACGATAGTTCGGACTGTAGAAATCTTCTGCTTTGGAAAAACCATGTAAGATGGTAGCGCGCGTACCTTTCTTATACTGGAAAAGTTGTTCCTGATTGAGTTCACTATAAAGGAGAAAAAGTACAGGCATGGATAGACGGAACACGTCATATTCCGGATGGAGACGTTTAATAGAATTCAACACTTCTATATATTCCGGATCGATACGTAGAATAGTTTCCACGTTTTTTATAATGTAAAGGGAGCGTACCTCGTTACCCATATAATCATTTCCCGGATCCTGAATAGATTTACGATTGTCGCACCAAAGAATGACTGGGCGGCCTTCATAAGTGAGGGTATCTATTACGCCGGTAGGTTTAATGGTGCGATCATATTGAAAATATGGGTTGCGCTGTTTAAGCCAATCCCATAATAAAGGTTCTTCGCGACCGCTATCCTTCCATTTTTCCATTTCATCTTCTACATTGTAATAGATGGCGGCATTATTTATTCCTGTGCTTTCGCCGCCTAGATAAGTGTATCTGCTGCCATAGCTGTCTTTGGCTTTTTCCTGTACTTTAACTTCACCGAGGTAATGAACTTTAGGAATGTTATCAGTCCATTGAAAAGTTTTAGGAGATTGAATGATCGTTTGCTGTCGTATGGTTCCTGGTTGTTTGAAGAGGAGCTGTTGCGGCTCATAAGGAAGAAGTGCTGGTTTAAAATTGCGGTTAAGCAGGATGCTGCAGTTTTGACGTTTATCTTGCTTGTTTGTGATAGTGAAATATCCAAGAACGTTGCCATATAAATCTTTATTCAGTTGCATGGCGAAGTTCCCATTTTGGTCTGTAACAGCACTGTTTTCAGCGAAAGAGCGATTAAGCATAATCATCAGATTGACGTTAAGATTGGACTTCCCAATTTTGTCTTTCGGGCTACTCAAGATGCGCCCGTCTATCAGTTGGTGGTCCTCTACTGGTTGTTTGAGAACAAAAGGTTGTACACCGGCCATCTCTTTCCATTCATAACGCCGCCATCCTTGCACCATGAGGAGCAAGTCAAGGGCATGAAGATGCTCTGCATCGTTCTTTTCTAAATAATATTCAGGGTCGTGGATATATCCTTTTAGGTCAGAGCAGAGAATCATATCTGTTTTGAGATCCATTCCGTTTTCTGCCACCATGCCTCCTACATCTTGTACCGATAGGGAAAACTCTCCTTCTTGTGGTAGACCGGCCGAATTCTTTAGACTGAAATTAAGTACAATAGGGCTGAATGGTTGATAAACGTGTTGATTTTGTTCTACCTCAAAAATCATTGGTTGCTGAAGGGGATTAACCCAGACGAGACGTTCTGCAACAATTTCTCCTTCTGGTGTGAAAATTGTGACTTGCTGAATCCCGTCGCGCAATTGTTTACGTGGAATCTGTTTAATAACAGGTTTTCCATGAACATGAATGGTGTCGAAATAACAAGCAACGCCACGGCAGGTGATGCTGATGCCGAGTGTTTTAGAACCGAACGCGGTGTTTGGAGCTGTTTCAACGGTCATACTGCCGTCATTTTGTGTAGTGACCTTCATTTGGCAACCAGCATCCTGTGCCTGAGGAAGATTGAATTGCTGTTCTTTCCCTTTTGAGTCTGTTACTTTTGCATATCCTCCTACCCATGTTGGAGGGACCTCAAAGACTCCCATGCCTTCGTGTTCCGGTGTACTGGTTAATAATTGCGTGCCGTCTGAGGAACAGAGAGACAAAGAAGAGGAAAGTGGAAGACCTTGCTCGTTGGAGAGTTTATAGGCGACTTTGCCTGCAATGCCTTTTACAAGATGTCCACCTTCAGGATAAAATGTCAGAATAATTTTTCCCTTTTTCTGACTGTTTTCCGAAAGAAAAGGTGTAGGAGTTTTACGTAGTCTTATGAGTTTGGAGTCCTGTGGGTCATCAGAAACTTTGAGAGTAGAAAACTGTGTGGTGTCTTTGGGTACATCAAAAATGGGAAAAACACGAGAATAAATATAAGCGTTATCCCAATTGAGCATGGCGCGTGTATAAGCTCTAATTTCATAGAATCCCGTTTTAAATATGTTGTCCAAAGTAAAATTTCCATACGTACGTCCATTTATGATGGGTAGTGATTGGCGTTCTTTCACTTCGCCGTCTGGCGTTACTAATTCTACATAAAGCACTTTACTCAGATCTGTTGGTAACAGTGTTGAGGCGCGAAAAACATAGGCTTTAAACCATATTTTCTCATTGGGGAAGTATCCGTTGTTATCTAGGTGTAGGTAAACTTTCTCTTGCGAATAGTTATTGTTATAGTTGGCAATATTTGTAAAAAATTTCTTTAGACGGGCCATAATATCGCTTTCTTGAGCTCGTGCCACGGAAAGAGGCATCATCGTGATGAGGATAAGCCATAAAAATGTAGTAATCAGTTTTTTCATATTTGATTTGGTTAATTAAAATTTTGCGTTTTACACGGACAATAGTACACATAAAATCAATTAGGTGGAATACTAAAAAACTACTTTTCTGCAAAAATTATTCTTTTTTATACTTCGAGCATACTTTTCTTGTTGAAAAAAAACCATTTGATCACTCTGTTTAGCTTATGAATAGCGTTTTTGTTCTTCTATAGTTATTGACAAAGGGGGCAATTAGTTTTATCCACAACGTTCTTCAAAGGTTTTTATTCATGTCTAAAAATCAGAACAGGCATTGTTATAAAATGTGACAAAGAAATTTGAAATGCAACAAATATATTTTTTATTAGTGAGAAGTTGTTTGAGGATTCACTTATGGAAATGTTTCCCGATTATTGGTAGATTGCGTAGTGGCATGTCATAATGTACGATATGTGCAATGAAGAGTATAATAAGCAGGCTGTTGATGACTAATCGTAGTTTTGTCGGTAGTGATTTGGGTAGCAACATCATGACAGCAGTAAATAATACCGCAATACCTACATAAGTAAAAATACTTTTTATAGGATAAGCAATGGGGTATTTCTTTTGGCCGATAAAGTAAGAAAGACACATAGCAGTGGCGTAACCAATAAAGCCTGCCCATGCACAGGCAATGTAACCATAGCGAGGTACAAAAATAATGTTGACAAAGATAAGGACGGTGCAACCGATGCCCGAGAAGTAAACTTTGAGAGTAGAAAACTGTGTGGTGTCTTTGGGTACATCAAAAATGGGAAAAACACGAG
>JAQVXN010000257.1 GCA_028709135.1 Bacteroidaceae bacterium
GCTCGTTTTCGATATTTATTCACCCGACTGGTCGACACGCTTGTACGATTGCTGAAACGATTAGGTGAGGAATTTGCTCAAAGTCAATTTGAACCAGTAGCGTTTGAACTTCCAATTCGGATGGGTGCTGAGCATAAACCGTTGGAACTATTTACACCAGACGGTTTTCGAATTGTAGTAGAAGGTGTTGTAGACCGAGTCGATGTTATGAAAAAAGATGGAATTCAATATGTTCGTGTAGTGGATTATAAATCGGGATCCAAAGAATTTAAATTATCTGATGTGTATTATGGATTAAATATGCAGATGTTAATTTACTTATTTTCTCTTTGTAATCATTTTGAAGAAAATAATCATGTACACAATATACCGGCAGGTGTTCTTTATATGCCTGCAAAGGATAAAGTTCTATCTGCGGATCGTGATACAGATGAAAAAGCAGCTAAGAAAGCGCAGAGAAAACAGATGAAAATGAATGGGATCTTATTGGAAAATCATGAGGTGCTTTCTGCAATGGAAGCGGATCTAGCGGGTATATTTATTCCGGCTAAAACCAAAAAGGATGGTAGTTTTGATGCCCATTCTTCATTGGCTACCTTATCTCAGATGGGGAAAATCAAAGGACGCGTAGAATCCCTTATTAAAAATCTAGCAAACGAATTGCATAAAGGGAACATTTCAGCTGCTCCAGTGGACGGAATTTCTCGCTATATGCCTTGCAAATGGTGCGATTACCATGCAATCTGTGCGCACGAAGAGGGAGATGCTGTCCGCAAGATTACAGAAATGGACAGATCTGCTATACTTGAATTGATGCGAAAGGATGAGAACAATGGCTGAGAAACAATGGACTCCTCAACAGCGGGATGCCATTGATGCACGTGGAGGAACGGTGTTAGTATCGGCTGCAGCAGGTAGCGGGAAAACCGCAGTATTGGTTGAACGTGTAGTAGGTCGGATTTTGGATAAAATCAATCCTGTTGATGCTGATCGTTTATTAGTAGTAACCTTTTCCAACGCTGCTGCATTAGAGATGAAACAGCGTATTATGGCACGTGTAGCTGCACTATTAGCAGAGAATCCAAATAATGCGCATTTAAAGCGACAGCAGCTTTTGTTGGCTCGGGCACAAATCAGCACCATTCATGCGTTTTGTTTGGATTTAATTCGAAGTAACTTTCAGAAGCTTGGAATTTCTTCTAATATCCGTACAGCAGATGATAAGGAATTAGATATTTTAAGGATGGATAGTGCAAAACAGTCGGTAGAGCGTTTTTATCAGCAAGATAAAAGTGGAGAATTCGGACGTCTGATCGAGCTGTTACGTTCAGGACGAGATGACAGCGCTGTATTTTCCACACTATTTCGTCTATATGACTTTGTGCGTTCTCATCCATTTTACATAGATTGGTTGGATCAAACATTACTGCTATATGGGCAAGGAGTACATGTAGCTGATTCTATTTGGGGTTCATGTATTTTAAATTTCGCAGGGGATGCTCTTTGCTATGCAGAAGATCTTATCAAGCAGGCCTTGGCTATTATCACGGAAGATGAAAAAATGAGTGCCGCATATTTCGAGCCTTTTTCAAACGATTTAAGGCAGATTCAGCAGGTTAAAGCTTTTGTGGATTCTCGGGATTGGGATATTATATGCCAAAAGTTGTCTTGCTTTTGTTTTGATAGACTTGGATCTCTAAGGGGAGACGACCCTAGAAAAGATATGGTACAGTCATTGCGAAAACAAGTCAAAAATATGATAAAGTCTCTATGCGAAAAACAATTTTGTGCAACAGCGAAAGAATTTAAAGAAGATATGACTGTTTTGCGTCCGCTCGTTGGTTTGCTATTTGATTTAGTAAAGGATTTTGACCGCACGTTTACGCAAGCAAAGCAACAGCGAAATCTCATGGATTTTTCGGATATGGAGCACTATGCAATTACGTTATTGGTACGTCCTGCTGGTCCAGGCTATGTGCCTACACAATTGGCTAAATCAACTTCTCAGCTTTATGATGAAGTTTTAATCGACGAATTTCAAGATACAAATGCGGCACAAGAGATGATCTTTCGAGCGATTTCTAACCATGAAGAAAACCTATTTATGGTGGGAGATGTCAAGCAAAGTATCTATCGGTTTCGGCAGGCAATGCCGGAATTATTTATGGAAAAGAAAAAAAGATATGCGCCTTACAATGGTTCTGACTATCCTGCAAAAATTGTATTAGGCAAGAATTTTCGTAGTGCTCCGGAAATTACAGGCTGTATCAATTTTTTCTTTTCTTTACTTATGAGCGAAAAAATCGGTGAGATTGATTATAACGAAGAAGAGGCACTTGTTACGGGTGCTAATTTCCCTGAAAAAGGACACCGTGGCTGCTCAATCAAATTGTTAGATATAAGTGATTATACAGGAGAACGCGATAAAACTGTTATTGAAGCAGACTATGTTGCACAGACAATCTCAAAGATGTTAAAAGAGCAAAAGCAGATAACAGATGAGGGTAAGCTGCGTGCGATTCGTCCTTCAGACATTTGCATTCTTCTGCGATCACCTGCAGCCAAAACACAGACCTATATAAATGCATTAAATAAACAGAGTGTACCAGTATGGGCTGAACCTAAGAGTGGGTTTTTAACTACAAAAGAAGTAGCACCAGTTATAGCTTTACTTCGTGTAATCAGTAATCCTCTGCGGGATATTGATCTTACTGCGGCAATGATGTCTGCACTGTTTGGATTTACTGCAGATGAAATGGCAGCTATTCGCATTGAGCAAAAGAAAGGTTCTCTTTATACCGCTGTTTGTAAAAATGCTGAGAAGGGAAATAAACATGCTGTAGAATTTCTTTCAACCTTAAGCGTTCTTAGACAATTTGCTGCGGGAGCAACTGCAGATGAAATTATTCGAAGAATCTATGAGGAAACCGATTATGTTGGAAAAGTGCAGGCTATGCGATATGGACAGGCAAGGCGGTCAAATTTGCTTTTATTGGTGCAGTATGCCTGTGATTACCACGCGAATGGTTACAAGGGACTTTCTGGGTTTATCACTTTTTTAGATCGGTTATTAGAACGAGGATCTGATTTGGCACCTGCATCTACATTGTCTGAAAAGGCGGATGTGGTACGTATTATGAGTATTCATCGTTCCAAAGGACTGGAGTTTCCAGTTGTGTTTTTGTGTGACTGTGCCAAACAGTTTAATAAGGAAGATCTAAAAAGTAACACTCTCTTACATTCTCGGCTTGGTTTTGCTTGTATGCGGCGTAACTTTGAAAAAATGATTCAGTTTACTACGATACCAATGCAGGCACTAAAGCTTGAAATTGAACGTTCTATGCTTTCAGAAGAGCTGCGAATTCTTTATGTAGCGCTCACTCGAGCTAAAGAAACCTTGTTTTTAACAGGTACTATTAAAAAAGTGGAAGAAAAATTATCAGGATTGGTATCAAAAACAAACAAACATGGGAAGTTACCTTCATATATAGTTCGAAGTGCATCAAATTATTTGGACTGGATCTTAATGGCAGCATTGCACCATGAAGATTTAGCGGGAATATTAGCGGGTTATGGAATTAAGACTTATAAAAAAAATTCATCAGCGCCTTTACAAATGGAAGTGGTACCTGTTAATGACGATAAGCTTAATCATGAAAATGAGGAGGCAATACTATCGATAGAGCCGAATATAAAGTTTGCAGAACAGTTAAAAAACAGATTGGAATTCCGTTACCCTTACAAGGAACAAACTATAATTCCAACAAAAATTGCGGTTTCTCAATTAGCAAAAGCTGATACAGCAAAAAATTATCGTTTTGCAAGGCGGCCGGCATTTATGCAAAAAGAAGGTCTTACAGGTGCGCAAAAGGGAAATGCAATGCA
>JAQVXN010000258.1 GCA_028709135.1 Bacteroidaceae bacterium
GGGTGCCATTACTATTGAATATGAACTAAACGAAAAGAGTCAGAATTACTTGGCTAAAACACGTAAATATTTACAGGACCAAATCGACAAAGAATAAAATCCTATAAATACTAAAAAGAGGCTGTGTTTCAAAATAAACACAGCCTCTTTTTTGATAATGCACTCTGCCTGATCAATCCTTGCTACTCAAATTATAAGTACCGGATTCTAATTTCGTAACTTTATTACCCAAAACAACGCTTGCGCGTGTTCCTTTAGGAACTGTGAGCATCAGGTTTGTTTGTTCCCCTTCTTTCTTAAGACTCACGCGGATAAATCCGTACTTGGTCTGCATATTGGTAGAAACCTGCGTAAGTCCCGCCAAATCAGGTTTCACTTCGAAAGTTTTAAATCCAGGCGAAGTTGGGCGAACACCACACACTTCTTGTCCGAATATAACGGTCATACCACTGGTCCAAGCATGGTTGATACTACCACCTTTATCCCAAAATTCAAATACCGTAGTTTGGTCCGGATAGGACAACATCTTGGCGTACCGTTCCTTCGCTCGTTGCAACGCAAATTCACCTTGGCCCATTTTAAACAGGGCCTGCTGCACATACATCTCCATCAGCGGACTTGCAAAATGCGATTTTTTCAACACTTGGAGAATTGCAGGATATTTGTCGGGGCTTGCCAAACCGCTCAATACGGCCATAGCTTGTGCGCGGTCATCACTTTCGCTTTCTTTATAAGAATCAGAACGATAATTATCGCCTTTCCAAAAATGTTTATCAAAGTTTTCTTTCATCAAATTCATCATCTTATCGATGGTTTTCATGTCTTCATCTTTATTTAATTGACGCGCAAAATCTTTTTCGGATTTCAACGCCAAATAATACCATTCTGCCGTAAGAAGAGAAAGGTCTATATGATCTCCCCAATCAGCCCAGCTCCAACCACCGTCTCTAGCTTGTGCATATCCGGCATCATCAATTTTCCAGACACCGTGAAGATACTTGTGAACGCGGTCGTAAACTGGAGCGACAAAAGAACTGTCACCACTATAATAATATTGTGTATGGAAACCATACCATCCTACTGACATCAACATTTGAACAGGAAGTTCCTTATCCCAATTTCCAGCAGGAACAGGTGCAAAAATAGTGCCATCATTGCGCTGCCAGTTCATAAGCTCATTGATTCCTTTATCTATAATCTGCCATGACGTCGGTGTCAACGTATAAAAATTCTCTTGAATATCATTTGTCACGTCACCCCACCATTGCGCACGTTCACGATCAGGACAATCAAAATAAGTATCGCGCATGTTCACGTAAAGCGTACGCACCGACCGTTTCCATAATTCATTAAAAAAAGAGTCATTACATTTGAAGTCACTGACAATTTTCGTATCATAGCCACTTTCACGATACTTCACAGCAAGCACTTTCACTCCTGCAGGAATTCGATACTGCACTTCATTCCCATTCATCCAGCCATAGGATTCATATTCCTGAACACCATTGCGAGTAATATACGCGCCACGCACGCTGGGTTCACTACCTACATAATAATCTTCGGTACGCATATCAATTGTATCACCAGCCTGTGCCTGTACTTTAATATATGGTGTCACTTGGGCATTGTACGGTAATTTACAATGAAGAATGCGCGTTTTAGAATCAAACGTTTGTTTCACATAATCTTTTAAACCCGAGAATTTAAATAATGGTATTGGTCGAGCTACCAATTTCCCGAATGTGCTGTTTTCGGCCTCAGAAGAAAAAACTTTAGCCTTGGGAAAATGACTCTGAGACATAGGAGCATACCAAGCGCCTAAATCCTTGCGTCCATCGAAACAAATATTACTTTCACAAAGGCGCATATTGGGTTCTGGATTACCTACTCTTCCATAAGCTTTATAAATGGCAGCATTCCAACTATTATCGGAAAGAATACTTACGTTACCCGCACGAGCCTCAAAAAGCAAACCGGCATGTCCACTACTCTTATGGCTAAAACCTTCTTTACCATAATAAAGCGAAAGAATAGCAATCGTATTAGCTCCCTTATGCAGATAAGGACGAATGTTCACCTCATCATAATAAGAATCTGTTGGAGAGGGACCTCGCTTCAAACCTCCTTCAAACACGACCATCCGACCATTTACCCACAGCCAGTATTTGGAATCCACAGAAATCTTTGCCATCAACTGTTTGGGAACAATAGAAAGATTTACCGTTTTTCGAAATACTTGCCACGTATTCACACCATTTTTACAATCTGCTGCCTGAATCCATTTGGCCGTCCACGTTGACGCAAACGACGCCGTAGAAACCATCAGCACAAAAAAAACTAACAAAAACTTATTTCTCATTGAATTTTAAAATGAATATATTTCCAATATGAATTAGCAAAATTTGAAGCACTTAATTATTTCTCAGATTAAAAGTTCCAGCATTAAGTTTCGTCACTTTCTGCCCAAGAACAACTGTAGCCTTTGTGCCTTTAGGAACAGTTAAAGCAAGATTTACTTGTCCGCCCTCCTTTTTTAGATCAACCCGAATGAAGCCATATTTCGTTTGCATATTAGCCGAAACGTGTGTCAGCCCAGCAAGATCAGGTTTTACTTCAAATGTTTTGAAACCTGGCGACGTAGGACGCACGCCACAAACATTGCGGCCCATAATAACAGTCATTCCACTTGTCCATGCATGGTTCATACTACCTCCGGCACGTTCCCATAATTCGAATACTGTAGTTTGATCCTTATAAGACATCATCTCACCATATCTCTTTTTGGCCCGCTGCAATGCAAATTCACCTTGATTCATCTTAAATAAAGCTTGTTGTACATACATTTCCATCAGAGGACTGGCAAAATATGATTTTTTCAACACCTTAAAAATTGCAGGATACTTATCAGGATTTGCAAGACCTGAGATTACCGCCATGGCCTGAGCTCGATCATCACTCTCCGTTTCCTTATAAGAATTGGAACGATAATTATCACCTTTCCAATAACATTTGTCAAAGTTTTGCTCCATCTTCTTCATTTGTTCATCAATAGCCGCAACGTCCGCCGATTTATTTAACATTCGGGCAAAATCTCTTTCGCCCTTCAACGCCAAATAATACCATTCTGCCGTCAGCAAATCCATGTGATCGCCCCAATCAGCCCAACTCCAACCTCCTTCTCTGACTTTTGCATAACCATTATCATCCAACAACCAGACTTGATGTAAATACTTATGCAGTCTGTCATAAATCGGAGCAACAAAAGAACTATCACCACTATAATAATACTGTGTACGAAAGCCAAACCATCCCACAGACATCAACATCTGAACAGGAAGTTCCTTATCCCAGTTTCCTGCGGGAACTGGAGCAAAAATAGTACCGTCTGCGCGCTGCCAATTCATAAGTTCGTATATACCTTTATTAATAATCTGCCAAGAAGTCGGCGACAACGTATAAAAGTTTTCCTGCACATCATTTGTCACGTCTCCCCACCATTGCGCACGCTCCCGATCAGGACAATCGGAATAAGTGTCGCGCATGTTGACATAAAGTGTACGAGCAGAACGTTTCCAAAGTTCAGTAAAAAAATTATCATTACATTTAAAATTACCTACAATATCTGTATTGTAACCACTTTCGCGATATTTCACACTAAGCACTTTCACTCCTGTTGGAATTCGATATTGCACTTCATTCCCATTCATCCACCCCAGCGATTCATATTCCTGAATTCCGCTACGCGTAATATAAGCAGCGCGCACACTCGGCTCACCACTAATAATATAACCTTCCGTTCTGATATCTATTGTATCGCCACTTAAAGCTTGCACTTTAAGATACGGCGTCACTTGCGCATTATAAGGAAGTTGACAATGAAGGAT
>JAQVXN010000259.1 GCA_028709135.1 Bacteroidaceae bacterium
AAGTTTCCGTTACACGTATAACTGCCGGATTGAGTGTGGCAGAAATAAGTACGCGGTCGGCTTTTTTTACGGAGGCCATCGCCATTCTCATAGCTTCTGCTGTAGCTGTGCAACCATCATACATGCTGGCGTTGGAGATGTCCATTCCGGTTAGACTGGCCATCAAACTCTGAAATTCAAAAATATATTGCAGGGTGCCTTGCGAAATCTCTGCCTGATAGGGGGTATAGGATGTGAGAAATTCGGAACGCTGTGTGATATAGTTGATAACGGCGGGAGTGTAATGGTCGTAAACACCGGCTCCAGCAAAACAAATAAGAGGCATATTCTTCTTGCCAAGGGTCTCAAATTCACGGCGTATTTCAATTTCCGATTTGGATTCAGGCAAGTTGTAATCGCGTTTGAATTTGATACTCTCGGGGACCTCATCATAGAGATCTTCAAGTTTTTCTACGCCCACTGTTTGCAACATTTTTTGGATGTCTTTTTCTGTGTGTGGAAAATATTTATAATTCATGGTTATTCTTTTGCGTTCATAGAGGCTGTTCCTCTAAGAATAAATGAGGAATTATTTGCAGATTTCACTGTATGCCTGAGCATCCAATAAATTTTCGAGTTCACTTAAATCGGAAAGGTTTACTTTCATAATCCAATTTTCGAAAGCATCTTTATTAATTAGATCGGGATTGTCTTCCAAAACCTCGTTGATGGCAACGACCGTGCCTGTTACGGGGGAAATTAAGTCACTGGCGGCTTTTACACTTTCTACGGCTCCGAATTCTTCTCCGGCAGTTACTTCGTCGTCTACTTCCGGCATATCTACATAAACTACATTTCCCAATTGACTTTGGGCATAATCTGTGATGCCAATGTAACCAAAGTTACCTTCTACTTTTACATACTCATGAGATTCTGTATAGTACAGACCTTCTAGAACTTTTGACATATTGCTTGTGTTTTTAATTGTTTAATCAATAGGAGGACTATTTCTTGTAATTTTTCTCATAAAATTTCCGTTTCACCACGGTTGCCTCGTGTAACTTGCGGTGAATACTGATTTGTACTTTCGTGCCGAGATCCTTGTAAGCTGCATCAATAAGTGCAAAGCATACACTTTTGTCTGTCATAATGGTACGATATCCTGTTGTGACATAACCGATCTTTTTCCCTTCGGCTTCTACTTCATAGCCGTGGCGAGGTATGGCCTTGTCGTCTTCGGCGAGTGCCAGACCTACCAGCTTTTTCGTTACGCCGTTTGCTTTTTGATTAATAATGGCCTCACGACCAATAAAATCTTCTTTATCCGTCTTAACGAAAATGCTAAGACCGGCTTCAATGGGCGAAACGTCTGCGGACAGTTCATCTCCGTAAAGAGGCAGTCCTACTTCGAATCGCAGGGTGTCGCGGCAGCCCAATCCGCAGGGCAGGGCGCGACCGCTCTTCATGAGGGCGTCCCAAGCTTGGTTGATGTAGTGAGGACTTCCGTAGATTTCAAAACCATCTTCTCCCGTATAGCCCGTGCGGCTTATTATGAGCGATTCATTGTCGATGCAGATGCTTTTGAAGGTATAAAATTCTAGTTCTTTGCAACTCAGGCCGAGCACTTCTTCCATGACGGATTCTGCTTCAGGTCCCTGTATGGCGAGTTCTCCGTAGTTTTCACTTTGATGATCAAGTTTGATGTTGAAACCTGCCATTTGGCTTTTCATCCACTCCACGTCTTTTTCGATGTTAGAAGCATTGATAACCAAAAAATATCGGTTGTCTCCTTCGCAGTATACAAGCAGATCGTCTACAGTGCCTCCTGTAGGATAAAGCATCATGCCATAAAGAATTTTCCCGGCAGGAGCTTGAGCTACATCATTTGTAAAGATATGTTGTACATAGCGTTGCGCATCCGGACCGCTAATTTCTACTTCTCCCATGTGAGATACATCAAAAACACCGCAATGATGTCGCACTGCTAAGTGTTCTTCTCGGATTCCGGAATACTGTATCGGCATGATGAAACCGCCGAAAGGACTCATTTGGGCTCCTAAAGCCACATGTTTTTGGTAAAGACAGGTCTTTTTATTTTCATCCATAGTTTTGGAGGGTCTTAAAAGTTTTTTTGTTGTTAATGTTAAGGCTATTGTTTGTTTAATAATTTTGTTAACTGTCAAAAAGCAGACTAACGAATTTTTCATTCGTCAAATTCATAATGTAATCGCCGGTATGTACTTCCTGAAGTGCTGCTTCAATGGATTCGGGCGAAAACCTTGTATTGCAGAGGTGTTTGAGCAGACCCTGATCGAGGTCACCGGTCAGAAAGTAGTCGCCCATCAGGTTGATATCTTTAAGAATGCCATTTTTAATTTCTAGTCGTACTTCCAAGTCGCCGCAACCTTCAATGCGCTTTTTGCGCGTCATGCTGTAACGGGGATTACGTCCATAAATAAATTGCGGCGTGAGATATTCTTTCTCAATTTCCTTTATTTCATTTACGTTTTCTGCAGTCAACATGATGGAGCTTTCACAAAGATTTTGTCTGACGTAAGTTTTAAATTCGTTCAAGCTCATTTGCAGATAGTCTTTAAGCAACGTGATATGTTGACGCACGCTTTGCACGCCTTTGGATATGAGCTTTTCATCATTGGGGGTAATGCTGCCTACCATGTTTTCCATGTTTGTATCGAAAAGCATCGTACCATGTACAATGTTTCGTCCCGGAATATGGTAAAAAGCGTTTCCGCTCACTTTGCGGTCTCCAATAAGAACGTCATTGCGATTGGAGGCATGAGCGTCAAGTCCCAAATTTTGTAATAGTCTGGCCACCATTCGCACATAGCGGTCGAACGTAAATTGAATTCCGTCTCCCGAATTAATATAGCTGAACATGATGTTACTCTGGTCTGCATACACGCACCCTCCTCCGCTTTTGCGACGAAAGGTATTAATATGGTGACTGCGGCAAAAATCAAGATTTACTTCGTTCTCTATGAGTTGATTGCGTCCAAATATGACACTCGGAGGTACCTGCCACATAAAGAAGCAGTCATCCTCATTCATTTTGCGCGCAACAAATTCTTCTGCTGCCAAAAAGAATGGAAGAGGTTCGCCATCAGGGATGGGAATATCGATATATTTCATTTATATATGAAGTGTCCTTAACAGGTGTTTCAAATATTTATTGCAAATATACGGCAAAGCCTGAGAAGAGCGAAATGAAAATGAAATTTTTTTATCAGAATGTTTATTCAGTAACAATAAGATGCTCATAAATAGGCGATAAGAGGATGGCTTGGAATAACAACTTAAACGTTTTATTTGGAACTACAGATGAGGGTAATGGTAAAAAAAGTCATGTTTAAATGATTGTAAAGAATGGATGCTGTTTTTGACGTTTATGAATTTGGTAAGTGTTGTTATCTGAATCACATTTGATGTCTGTTGTTGTGTCTATTTGATGGCAGGTCTTTTTGTTCTCAAATTTTTTTAGATGTTTATATTTGTAAAAAGCGGAAGGCTATTTGAAAAAACTGTGAGGCTATTCGTAAAACGCGCAACAAACATATTTTTTCGCGCAACAAATATATTTTGGAATACAATAAGCATATTTTTAAAAATCTTCATTGATTGAATTGTTTTTGAACAGAAACAACCATTCAATCAAAATGTTACATACTTTTACCACGTGTTATTATATTGGATTTTTGCAGGCTGAAAAGGTTCGGTGAATGTGCTAAGTTTGGAAGGGAAAAGGGCTCAGTCCGTAAAGTTGGGGATTTAACAAATTGTTCCGATTCAGTGCTCAGAACGTAAAATAAACTCGTTGCTTTCAAAGAATTGATTTGATCGTGTTTCCCAAATTTTTACATGCTCAATCAAAGTTGGTGACG
>JAQVXN010000260.1 GCA_028709135.1 Bacteroidaceae bacterium
GCGAAAGTCTTCTTTCTGCACCATGGCATAAAAAACGGTTTCCTCTTTATTTGTATACGCATTTAAATCTCCACCAACATGTTCCAGTCCATTTCGGATATGACAGGCACGCCTGCGTTCTGTTCCTTTAAAAGTTGTATGCTCACAAAAATGCGCCATGCCGGAATCTCGCAGCTCCTCATCACGAGTTCCCGCATTCACCAGTAAACCACAATAAACTACATCTGTCGGACAGTCCTCCTGAATAATTCGGAGCCCATTATCCAGGGTCAATTGATGATATGCTTTCATTACGCCCACAAAAATACATAAAAATAAGTCGCAAAGCATGGCTTTTAAGTTGAAAAACACGAACTTTGCATAGAAATTAAAAATTCTCAACATTCTTTCAAATATCCATTCAACAGTATGAACAAAAAAATTACTACGTTACAGGCTCCCGCTGCCATTGGCCCATATAGTCAAGCTATTGAAGCAGATAGTTATATTTTCGTTTCTGGTCAATTACCCATTGATCCCACCACCGGACAATTTGTTGGCGACGACATTTCCAAATTAACACGCCAGTCTCTTACGAATATCCGCAATATTTTATCAGAAGCAGGCCTTACCATGGCAAATGTTGTCAAAACCACGGTTATGTTGACTGACATGAATGATTTTCCTGCCATGAATGAAGTCTATGCAGAATTTTTCAGCGAGCCATTTCCCGCTCGTTCTGCATTTGCCGTTAAGGCTTTACCTAAAGGAGGAAAAGTTGAAATTGAATGTATTGCAAAAAAATAGTTCAAGATGGAACGCATCGCTGTATTCTGTTCATCACATGATAATCTTCGTGAACCTTTTATTCAAGCTGCACAGCAATTGGGAACTTGGTTAGGCCAGAATGGCAAAACGCTCGTATATGGCGGAGTCAAAAAAGGTTTGATGGAAGTTCTTGCCAAAACTGTAAAAAAGAATGGAGGCCGCATCATCGGCGTCATTCCAGATAAGATGATTCAAAATGGTTTAGAAAGCGATCAAATTGATATAGAATTCCCTATGGTTGATTTAAATGATCGCAAGGCTACTATGCTGCGTGAAGCAGATATTTTCATTGCTCTTCCCGGAGGTTACGGAACTTTGGATGAAATCTTCTCTGTAGTTGCTTCCGCTCTCGTGGGAGAACATAAAAAGACCGTCTTACTCTATAATGTTGATGGTTATTGGAATCCTCTTATTGAAGTTTTCGAAGAGTTTTATAAGAATGGCACAGTTTCTACCATCTTACCAGAAAATGTTCTTCTAAAAATTAATACCTTTGAAGAACTCACTCTCCTTCTAGGCAAATAACTTGTTTTCAAAAACTTTTAAAATCTGTAAGCAAGCGAAACGACCATACTCAAATTCTTGCTGCCGGATGTATCCACATTCGCCAAACCAAAATCGGCCAACACTCCTGCACTGAACTGCTGGGTAAATGAATAATTTGCACCGGCCGTAATCCCTGTGTCAAAACGATGCATATTCTTTTGGCTAAAAATAGGATGCGTATAATAAAAACGTGCAGCACCGGTTTGCTTTGTATCGCCATAAGTTTTGGCTTCGCCACCTACACCATACGCAACATAAGGACCTGCAGAAATGACAACGTTATGCACATTGTCCATGGCAATACGATAGTTGAGCACAACAGGCAGTTCCACATAGTTTGTGTTTGTTGTCACATTCATCACGCCTTTCATTTCGTTACCCTCTTTATCCAATTGCACATTACCCTTATCGTCATAAACCAACACTTCTTGATTCTTATCCTTCCAGCCTTTGGCATAATAAACGAGACTGGGCGTCACAGACCATTGGTTATCTAATTCCAATTCATATCCCAAACCCAATCTGAACGCCCCGATTGTACGTGAGCTTCCGTAATGCGACGCTAGTCCGCCCCCCACTTCAAAAATTAACGTTTGTGCACTGACACCACAACTTAGCAGCAACAGTAACACCGTCCAGCCAAATTTCCTTCTCATCCTATTTTTTCTTTTTACGTGAAGGTTTCGCCCATCCTCCATCTGAGAAATCGGGTTTTTCTCCTTTCAGTTCAAAGCTTTTACCACTTTTTTTATCAAAAAATTGTCGCCAATCCTCTTTTTCGTTACCGGCCGGAGATTTAACTTCACCTTTATTGCGTTTACCCGATTTATACGTATTGTCTTTTTCTTTATACGATTTGTGAGATCTCTTATCTTTCTCATCTCTATAACCGCCTTCACTACGGCGTTTCCCTCCTTTACGTCCATCTGCCGATTCATGAGAAGAACCCTTATCAGCTCGCTCAACTACAATGCGACGCCCGGTTTTGTCTTTAACATTCCTCATGGCTCCTTCTACAATCGCAGCGTCCTTTTCGGGAACTTCGAAAAAAGAAAAATTCATCATCAAGTCAATTTTTCCAATATCTACAGGATCCATCGTATAACGATTAATCAGCCCGATGATCTCACGAGCAAAATAATGGTCGCGTTTTCCTGCTCCAAAGAAAAAACGAACAAAACCTTGTTCCGCTCTCCCTTCGTCTCCACTTCTCTGCCTGCCGCGATTTTCGCGTTCCCGCATTTCGGATTGTTGCGGAGTCTGAATTTCAGGAGCATGAGCATAATATTCCAAAAAGCGGCCAAACTCCATACTTACAAAGCGCTTAATGATATCTTCCTTGTCCAGCCAATCCAATTTGCGGAATATTTCAGGCAAAAAGGGACCTATCTGCTCTTCGTCAACCTGAGCTTTCTCTAATTGATCGATCACCTTATAAAGTTGTTTCGTACAAATCTCTTGGGGAGAAGGAAGGGTTTTCAGAATGAAATCCTTACCTATGGTTTTTTCTATCTGACGGATTTTACCTTTTTCACGTAAATGAATGATACTGATACTCGTGCCTTTCTTTCCAGCACGTCCGGTACGTCCACTGCGATGAGTGTAATTTTCCACATCATCGGGTAAACCATAATTAATTACGTGGGTCAGATCTTCTACATCGAGTCCACGTGCAGCTACATCAGTCGCTACAAGCAGTTGCGTATGATGCTGGCGAAATTTCTGCATTGTCACATCACGCTGAGCCTGCGATAAGTCACCATGCAATGCCTCGGCACTATATCCGTCCTGAATTAATTTATCAGATACTTCTTGCGTCTCTACCCTTGTACGACAAAAAATAATGGCATAAATTTTAGGATAATAATCCACTATTCTCTTTAACGCCAAATATTTATCGCGGGCATGAACCAAATAATATTCGTGGTTGACCAGCTCGGCTCCTTCGTTTCGAGAACCAACTACAATTTCTTTTGCATTGTGCAAATAGCGTTGAGCAATCTTTTCGATTTCCTTGCTCATCGTAGCAGAAAACAGCAGCGTATTTCGTTCTGCTGGTACACCAGCCAAAATAGCATCGATACTTTCAGAGAAACCCATGTTCAACATTTCGTCAGCCTCGTCCAGCACGACATTTTCCACCTTGTCCAAATGAGCTGCACCACGCTCCATGAGATCTATTAGACGACCGGGAGTAGCTACAATAATTTGTGCACCACGTTTCAAACCGCGAATCTGGCTCTCTATGCTGGCACCTCCGTAAACAGGTACAATGTGTAATCCTTCAATGTTTTTTGAAAAATCCCTCATATCGCCCGTAATTTGCAAGCACAATTCTCGAGTAGGACAAATTACGATGGCTTGCGTGACCATCTTTGTAACATCAATTTTTTGAATCAAAGGGATGCCATAAGCTGCTGTTTTGCCCGTTCCGGTCTGCGCCAAGGCTATCACATCATTGCCAACGCCGAGTAAATAA
>JAQVXN010000261.1 GCA_028709135.1 Bacteroidaceae bacterium
TTCAGCCGCTACAGCTTTAACATCTTCATTAGCGCTAATAACAACAGCGGGATAGGAAAGTAGATTATCAACAACACCAAAGTCATCATTTTTTATTGTTTCAATTGCATGTTGGCTAAATCTTGTTTGAGTAAGGTCATCTACAATGATGGGTGCACCCATAACATTTCTTTTTAAATTTTCAATTGTAGAACGAGTAAAATCCGGTGCTGAAATTTTTGTTTTTTGACCAATCATCATCTTTAGAAGTGTTTCTAAAAAACTTGTTTTACCGGCCTTGCTTTGACCATATAAAAGTCCAAATACAGGATAAGGTAATAAATTTTGATTGTATTTAACCGCCATATTCCTCATTATCGCCATAAATGGAGTAGTGAAAAACCAATGTGCAAACTCAAAGTATCTTAACTGCATTCCGATAATATCTCCGTGAAATCTCTCGTAACCAGACATATACAGAATAAATAAATCCACATCATTTTTAATGCTTTCTTTATCAGGCGATAAATCAAGTGAACTTCCGTTAAGCGAGACTGTCCTTTCACTTGTATTAATAATAAGTTGCGGATACTCACTTCTTAGCTCTTTTTCTTGAATGTTTGCATCCACAACTCTCCTTCTTGTCATTTTAACGTTTTCGGGTGATAGCATTATTTTACCCTTTTTATCTGCTTTTGGAATAAATGATGATAATTTATTTGATAAATTCTGAATATCCAAAACATAGCGAATTTCTTCTTTTAATTCATTCTCAGGCTCAATAACTAAAGCTTTTTGAACTTTAGCTGTCTTACGTACAGGGATTTCTTCAAGGTTTTCCCCATCATCTGCAACAGACAAAGCTGTCACGCTAATATTATCAGAACAATCTAATTTATACTTTTCAAAGGAGTCCATATACCAATCAAACGCTTTGTCTCCATCTATAAAACAAACATTTTCACGTTGAAAGCCAGAAAAAGCTGTGCGGGACATATTTGCAGACCCCAAAATCGTTCTTTTTCTGCCATCAGCGGCCTCTAAAAGGTATACTTTTTCATGAGATAACCTTTTTCTCGCAACAAACATTCTTAGGCTTTCATCATTGATTTTGTCCATTAAATCAAGCTTCAGCTTGCTCATGTTTTCGCGTATTCTTTCAATTGTTTTAAGCTGATATGCCATTACTTCTTGTAAGCTATAAGACATTACTTCCTCACAGCCGAAAATTATTTCACTATAAGTAAAATTTTGCAACAATTCGCATACAAAGCCAATACCTGATGAATATGTAATCGCATACATCTTATCAAATCCATCAAAAAGTTCATTCCATGAAAGGGTCTCCGCTTCTATAAACTCCATCTTAACAACATCAATTTTGCCAGAATTAAGTGTATTATTACTTAGAGTTATTTGCTCTGTGTCCTGTCCGATATCGAATAATGACATATTACTCATAATTGATCCCCCCATTTTAAACTTCATTGTTGCTATTCATCATCTTGGCCTAATGCATAAATACAACGTAGGCCTTCATAATCGTTGCATAATTTACGAGTTTCATCGGTAATAACAGGCATATCTTTCATATCTGTAAATTTAACACTGTCGTTTATCATCATATTTATTAACTTCAAATTTTCTTCAAATCCAAAAACTATAGCATTTGACAAGATAGCACCTGTGGAAACTTTAATTCCAAACATTCTCTTCATTTCTTTTTTATATCGTTCAATAATATCAAGCATATTTTCATCGACTCTTATGCTTTTTACAACCTTGCTCATAATTTATCTCCTATTACAATGTAATTTTTAATTACATTGTAATACCGCAAACGATTTTTGTCAAGCAGAACGTATGTTTCATGACAATTAAAAGCAGGAGCACTAATACATATAAGAAATACGACAGGAGAGGTCTTCCTGCCGCATTTCGCCTTATGAGCTATGTTCTATTTTTTGCGCGGTCTGAGGGGAGGGAGCTCGGTGGCAGAAGTTAAGTCCACAACCATCGCTTTTGCTTCGGGGAAATAAATAGCAGTCATACAATAACGGCTGTTATCTTTCCAGCTTTCCTTCATAACTGTCCTTGCAGTACGTTGCAAAACATTATGCTGAAAACTGATACAACCATTCTGCTCACCGCGTGGTTTAGAAAACTTCATTGCACGGTCATCACTCTGTTTGCAAGCCTGAAATGCGAGTGCTTTATTTTCAGCATCAACAAGAGGACGAATATATGCTGGATAGTTCATATCTTCAATCATTTTTTTGGAGAAAGTAATACCGTTTAGATTTACATAAAAATCAGGCGTGCCTTGAATAGAAACATTTACGACCTCAAAATTAAATTCATTAAAATTCTTAAACATAGTAAATCACCTTTCTTATTTCAAATTCATTTTTTCGAAAAACATTTCAAGTTCTTTGCGGTTCCATTTTGGATCAAGAAGTACAAAGCCACGCAGTTTGCCTCCCTTTATCCTTGTTATGGTGAGCTTTTGCTCTAATCGCTGCTGTTTGCCCGATTTAGGGGCTTTGTGCCTATTTAATAGAAGCTCCTGCACCATATCCCAGTCCTCCTGTGGAATGATAGCAGGGTGTGTACCCGCTCTGAAAAATTGAGTGCGTTGCCCTGTGTTTTTTATGCGCTTATGAGAAAAGCAGTCTACAGTAAAGCTTTTCTGCATCAGGGAGTTGCCGCAGTATTTTTCATTGCGAAGCATATTAAGTATAACACTCGGATTCCATTTTTCGTTGCCCTTAACAGTAGGAACGTGCGCATCTGTAAGAGCCTCTGCAATCTCACGAGCAGTCTGACCATCTTTAAAGCAAGCGTAAATATACCGTACAATTTCTGCCTCCTCTTCAACAATAACCACATTTCCAAAGTGATTTTTATCGTAGCCAAGAAGGTTATGCGTAGAGAATATGGGAATACCACGGCTGAAACGCTCGTAATAAGACCATAATATGGCAGCGCTTTTCTGTTCGGATTCACCTTGTGCAACAAGGCTTAAGACACCGAGGATAAATTCATTTTTGCTTTCTGCGGTATTCAAATTTTCCGTTTCAAAGAAGACACCAACCGGAGGGCTGAGCGCTTTCAATTGCCTTACTGCTTCAAGGCAGTCCCTTGTATTTCTTGCAAAACGGCTAACGCTTTTTGTAACAACAAGGTCGATTTTGCCGGCTTTGCAATCTTCAATCATACGCATAAAATTAATTCGTTTTTTTATTGAAGTGCCCGAAACGCCTTCATCAGCATATATTTCAGCCAATTGCCATTCAGGCTTTTTATCTATCATTTCCCGATAATGCTGTAGTTGCAATTCAAAGCTGCCGGCTTGGGCCTCTTCAAGTGTGCTTACACGACAATAGGCAGCAACACGCAATATTTGTGATTTATCGGTATCTTGATTTTTGGTGGCCGGTATCGTCACTACCGCATTAGGATTTTCAAAGGCACTTTTGATTTTATCCCTTTTTTCCTGTCTGTGACTCTCGCGTTTCGCTGACTTTTGCCATTTGTCTATTGTTTTAACCTGTAATTTTTTTAATTTAATCACCCCCTCTTTTGGCTTGCTGCTATGGTAAACTCGTGGATTCACCTTGCCGTAAATCCAAAAACAAGGCTACAAAATGGGCGCAAAAATAGAGCAGCAGAGTGTTGTTTCTGCTGCTCCGGTTGATTACTGCATAAAAATATTGATTATCATTTATCTAAAAAATGCATTGCTGCGGTTTCGTCTTGCTCAATAGCAACCTCAACTGTTTTTTTTGCTTTTTCAAGCAGAGCTTTACTTTCGGAACGAAGTTTAAAACTTTCTTGAATTTTTTCAGCTAT
>JAQVXN010000262.1 GCA_028709135.1 Bacteroidaceae bacterium
CAGCCTCATAGGCTCACTTTACATTTTGGATGAGCCCAGCATAGGACTTCACAGTCGCGATACCGAACAGCTGATCAACGTTTTACGGCGTTTACAACAGCTTGGCAATACCGTAGTGGTAGTCGAACACGATGAAGAAATTATTCGCGCAGCAGATTACATCATTGACATCGGTCCCGAAGCCGGTCGTTTTGGCGGAGAAATTGTTTACCAAGGTAACATGAAAGATCTTCAAAAAGGTACTAACAGTCACACTGTACGCTATCTTTTGGGTGAAGAGACTATTCCCATTCCGTCCAGCCGCAGAAAATGGAATCAATTTATTCAAATTCATGGTGCACGTGCAAATAATCTCAAAGGCATCGACGTACGCTTCCCTCTTAATGTGATGACCGTTGTCACGGGAGTAAGTGGTTCCGGTAAGAGCACCCTCGTTGGGAATATTCTTTATCGTGCACTCAAACGCCATTTTGACGAACCGGCAGAGCGTCCGGGAGAATTTATTTCTATGGATGGCAATCTGGATGCCATTTCCAACGTTACCTTTATTGATCAGGAAAGTATCGGTAAATCCTCCCGTTCTAATCCCGTTACCTATATCAAAGCTTATGATGAAATACGCGCACTCATGGCCAATCAACCTCTTTCGCGCCAAATGGGCTATACTCCTCAATTTTTTTCTTTTAATGCTGAAGGCGGACGCTGCGAAGAATGCAAAGGTGACGGCGTTATCAAGGTTCCCATGCAGTTTATGGCGGACCTCACCATAGAATGTGAAGTCTGCCATGGACACCGCTTCAAAAAAGACATTTTGGATGTTCGATTTGCCGATAAAAACATTTATGACATTTTGGAAATGACGGTGGATCAAGCCATTGAGTTTTTCAATGCCAATAAACAAGCTCAAATTGCTCACCGCATCAGTCCCCTACAGGAAGTTGGTCTGGGCTATATCAAACTGGGACAAACCAGTTCCACACTTTCTGGAGGAGAAAACCAACGTGTTAAGTTGGCTTATTACCTAAGCACCGAAAAAACGGCACCAACAATGTTCATTTTCGATGAACCTACTACAGGTCTGCATTTTCATGATATACACATCTTGCTACACGCCTTCAACGCACTTATTCAAAGAGGTCACACCATTCTTATTATTGAACACAATCTGGAAATCATCAAAAGCGCGGACTATCTTATCGATCTTGGCCCTGAAGGCGGCAGCAAAGGAGGATATCTCATGGCCTGCGGAACGCCAGAAGAAGTTGCGGCCTGCCATAAAGGTTATACTTGGAAATATCTCAGCGAGAAGTTGAATGCTCCTCATCTACCTTAAAATAAAAAGAATATGGAACTAGAAAAACTTACCAACGACATTGCTCAAATAGCTCGGCTCGGCGGTGATTACTTGCGACAAGCCCGAAAGGATTTTCACACAGACCTTGTAGAGAATAAACATCCACACGACTATGTTTCTTATGTAGACCGAAATTCAGAAAGATTTCTGGTGGAAAAGCTTCATGCCCTTTTGCCAGAAGCTTCTTTTATTACAGAAGAAGCCACCGTAAAACAAGAACAAGCTGCAGATTTTCAATTTGTTATTGATCCCCTCGATGGTACCACCAATTTTATTCGAGATAACGCTCCCTACTGTGTTTGCATAGCCTTACGCTCCTCCACTGAATTTTTGGTAGGAGTGATTTATGAAGTTTGTCGTGACGAACTTTACACAGCTTATAAAGGCGGTCCCGCTCTGCTAAACGGCAAAAACATCCACGTAAGCGCCGTGACAGATCTCAATGAGGCATACGCCTTTTTGGAACTTCCTTATAACGTAGATGATTATCAACAGACAGGAGAATGGATGTATCGTCAACTTTATGGACGCGTGACTTGTCTGCGCATGCCGGGTTCTGCTGCTGCTGGACTTTGTTATGTGGCTGCAGGACGCTTTGACATCTGGTTTGAAAGTTTCATCGGGCGATGGGACTATTCTGCTGCAGCCCTCATTGTACGCCAAGCAGGCGGAACTGTAACAAACTTTTTCGGTAATCCTGACATTATGAATACAAACCATATCGTAGCAACAAATGGCCCCTTGCATACTGAAATTATTCAGTTATTACAAGGAGCCCTACCCAATGGAATTAAATAGGATTTGTTTCAGACTTTTGTCTTACCTTTTCCTCGCGAGCGCGCAGACTGAATTCACATCCACAGTATAATTGATTATAGAAATTATTTTCAAGTAATAGTTCTCCACGTCTATCTTGTAGCCCTCCGCGACGCCAATTTTGTTCCCAAAAACTAACTCCACCAACTGTTGCCGCAGCCTCTTGCCCGGCCCTATTAATCTGATCCAAATCTTTCCATCGCGATGAAGCCAATGTTGTTGTAAATAAAGAAAAACCGTTATCAACAGCGTATTCCGCCGTACGCCTCAAACGAAATTCAAAACAACGCTCACAGCGCTTTCCACGTTCGGGTTCACCTTCAAGACCTTTCATTTTATCTCGCCAACGGGCATGGTCGTAAACATCTTCCACAAATGGAACTTCCTGACGCAGAAGAAAACGCATAATTTCTGCTTTACGCACCGCATATTCTTCCAGAGGATAAATATTCGGATTACAAAAAAACACGGTAGGCTTCATCCCATTGTGCAGCATGCACTCAACGATAGCAGCCGAACACGGTGCACAACAGGCATGAAGAAGAACATTTGCTCCTTCGGCTTTCTGTCCATTCGGTAAAGTCAAAACCACTGATAAATATTTTTCTTTCACATCATTCATGTTATCAAAAATTGTTTCAATCAAAAGAACTATTGCTCAATGAAATCTATTTATCTATTCCCATGTATTTTTTTTAAGGTAGCTGTTTGAATAGTTGTTGCCGAATAGGTTCTGGATTTTATTGTCAATTATCCCAAGATGCGAGGGCACCTCTATCTCATTTTATTCCTTATAAACTTTATAATTTTGATAAACAGTTAGAAATAAAAGCCAAAACCAATTTTAAGGCCTACCATACTCTTATTGCTAAAGTCATCCAAACTCATTTTATAATATACCGAGGGCTCAAACGTAACATAATGATTCAGGTAAAAAGCATAGCCCACTTCAACAGGAATCATCATATCATTACGATTTGGCGTGAAATGATCAAATTCTCCTCCAGCACCTATAAAAACGCCATTCTCGCTAAAATAATAACGTAAGCCCAGCCCCGTACTAAAATCGTCGATGGCGGTAGTATGATTATAGCCAACATCGGCCTTTACTAACACCTGATCTGCAAGAAAAATACCAGCAGAGGCATTCATGCCAAGACGGAATTTTTCATTCGTACTATAAGACACTCCCACTCCCGTTGTAGAAAGTCCGAAATACTTTGTACCAGCCTCAAACTGCGCATTAGCACTAACCACGATGGCCAAGAGCATCATACTTAAAATCCATTTTTTCATTTCTATCGCTGTTTTTATGTTTGTTATTCCTTAAGTATTATCTACAGAGTCTTTGGCAAAAGTAACAAAAAGTTTTGACTTCAAAGATAAAAATGTACTTTTGTAAACGATTAAACGATGAAACAACATATTATAACAATCATCTGCCTGGTACTGGTGATTCTGGTCCACTGTAATCAGTCCGCAGCACAAGCACCCAAACGAGAAGTAAGAGCCGTATGGCTTACTACCATCGGCGGACTCGACTGGCCTCATACTAAGGCGCACGATGCAGAAAGCATTCTACGTCAGAAACACGAATTAATAGAAATCTTGGATAAATTGCAAGCTGCAAAATTCAATAGGTTGTTTCCATCAAGAC
>JAQVXN010000263.1 GCA_028709135.1 Bacteroidaceae bacterium
GACGCTTCAAATAAATCATTTTTTAGAGCAAAGAATCCGGTCAGATATATTGATTTAGAAATAAGTGATTAATTATTGGTTAATACAAAGCATAAGTTCAGATTTTATAGGATGATTATGGATGAATAGCCACAGAAAAAAGAGTTTGGTACCACTTTGAATAATAGATATCAGAATCATAGAAATTAATGAAATTTATACTAATATAACTCAATGTTTGATAAAGAATTCATTTCATATACTCAACTTGATGCCATGGACTGTGGTCCTACTTGCTTACGCATGATCGCCAAGTATTATGGTAGACATTACAGTCTTGAGACCCTTCGTCAACATTCCTTTGTTACGCGCGAAGGGGTATCGATGTTAGGCATAAGCGATGCTGCTGAATACATCGGTTTCCGTACATCGGGCGTAATGATTTCGTTTGAGCAGTTAGTAAAAGACGCACCTTTACCTTGTATTGTGCATTGGAAACAAAACCACTTTGTAGTAGTTTATAAGATTAAAAAAGACAAGAAAGCCGGACATAGGTTATCTGTAGCTGATCCGGCATTAGGATTGGTTACGTACAATGAAGCCGATTTTAAAAAATGTTGGTACAGCACCAAGAAAAATGAAGAAGAGAAAGGGACCGCGCTAATATTAGAACCCGGTTCCGAATTTTTCGATCGAGAAGACGAAAAAGAAGGCCACAACCGAAGTTTACGGTACTTCCTTCGTTATCTAACGCCCTATAAAAGCCAGCTATTACAATTGGTGCTGGGAATGCTGGTTATAAGTATTCTCCAATTGATTTTTCCTTTCTTAACCCAATCGTTGGTGGATGTGGGTATCCGCGATGGTAATCTAAGTTTTATCACGTTGATACTTATCGCCCAATTAGTGATTTTTGTCTCCCGTCTTTCAGTAGAATTTATTCGAAGCTGGATATTACTACACATGAATACAAGGATAAATATCGCTCTGATTTCCGATTTTTTGGCAAAACTGATGAAATTGCCGCTCCGTTATTTCGACACAAAAATGACCGGGGACATTATGCAGCGCATCGGCGACCACGGGCGTATTGAATCTTTCCTTACCGGAAATTCGATCAGCACGCTTTTCTCATTTGTCAATTTCATTATTTTTGCCATTGTAATGGCATATTACAATTTAACCATCCTCGGCATATTTCTTTTGGGAAACACACTATACGTGGCATGGATACTTTTTTTCATGAAATACCGCCGCGAGTTGGATAATAAGCGGTTTGCCCAATCTGCCGGAGAGCAAAGCAATATTATCCAGCTAATAACCGGAATGCAGGAAATCAAACTCAACAATTGCGAAAAACAAAAACGATGGCAGTGGGAACGCATTCAGGTTAAACTGTTCAAAATCGGAATAAAAGGATTGGTGCTGGGGCAACTTCAGCAAGTGGGATCCGTATTTTTCAGTCAAACAACAAACATTCTCGTTTCGTTTATTGCAGCCAAAGCTGTAGTGAATGGACAAATGACGTTGGGTATGATGATGGCGTTGACCTACATTATCGGTCAATTATCGGCGCCCGTAGAACAATTTATCGGTTTTGCCCGTTCATTTCAAGATGCACAAATCAGCTTGGAACGTTTGAATGAAGTACACGGCAAAGAAGACGAAGAGGAAACCATTGAAAACAAACTAACTGTTCTTCCCGACAAAAAAGACATTTCTATCGAAAACCTTTCGTTCAGTTATGACAGAGCCAACCGCGATTACGTATTGGATAATATCAATTTGAGCATCCCGCAGAAGAAGGTTACTGCCATTGTGGGTGCAAGCGGAAGCGGAAAAACTACATTGATAAAATTGTTACTTGGATTTTACGAGCCGAACAAAGGAACCATCAAAGTAGGCGAAACACCATTAGGTGTTATTAATCCACATTTGTGGCGCAGCAAATCGGGTTCGGTCATGCAAGACGGATTTATCTTCTCTGAAACCATTGCGCAGAATATTGGCGTAGGCGATTACCATGTGGATATCGAAAAACTTCGTCATGCCGTAACTATTGCCAACATCCGGGACTTTATAGATTCCCTGCCTTTGGGTTACAATACCAAAATAGGAATGGAAGGAAACGGTATCAGTCAGGGACAACGGCAACGCATCCTGATTGCCCGTGCCGTGTATAAGAACCCCGAATTTATCTTTTTGGATGAAGCCACTAATGCTTTGGATGCCAACAACGAAAAAGAGATTATGAAACATTTGCACGAGTTTTACAAAGGGAAAACCGTTGTGGTTGTCGCACACAGGCTAAGCACCGTAAAAGATGCCGACAAAATAGTAGTGCTTGACCAAGGTAAAGTGGCAGAGGAAGGGACGCACGAAGAATTGACAGCATTGAAAGGAAAGTATTACGAATTGGTGAAAAATCAGTTGGAATTGGGTAAATAACGAGCGAAGAATGGAAAAAGAAGAAAAGAAATACAAAGAGATAGAACTTCGTAGTGAAGAAGTACAGGAGGTAATGAGTGAAATTCCGCCGTGGATACTCCGCCGTGGAATTGCCACGCTGTTTGTTATCGTGATGGCGCTCTTAATCGGCAGTTGGTTCTTTAAATATCCTGATACCATTACGGCTGAAATAACGGTCACCTCGCTGGAACCGCCCGCGAGTATCATTGCCCGCTCTACGGGAAAAATGGATGAAATATTCGTCAAAAACAATCAAGCAGTTGAATCTCAAACGCCTTTGGCGGTTATCCAAAATCCGGCGAAAACAAAAGATATGCTCTCATTAATTGACAGAATGCAGGCATGGGATACCGACGGATATTCGAATGAAATTGTTCGAAAATTCTTTTCAGGACAATCTCTGTCGATGGGGAGCATTCAGACTGTTTATGCCGCTTTTTTGAGCAGCTTAAACGATTATCAGAATTATAGGACACTCAATTATTATCCCCAAAAAATAGCTTCTCAAAAGGAGCAATTGGTTTCTCAAAAGGAATATTACAACCGCGTCCTCAAACAAGCGCCTGTTATAAATGAACAATTCCGCACTTCAAAAAGCATTTTTGATCGAGACTCTATTCTAATGGCTAAAAATGTTATTTCGGGCAATGAGTACGATATTTCAAAAAACAGCTTTTTGCAAAACAAACAATCCTATCTCTCTTTTGATGCTTCGCTAAAACAATTGGAACTGCAATTGATGCAAGGCGAAGAAAACTTGCTTGACTTACAACAGCAAGCTACCGAATTGGAACGAAAATATCAACTGTCACTTCAAAACGCATCAGAAGCATTAAATGCGCAAATCAAAGCTTGGGGACAGAACTATTTGTTGGTAAGCCCAATTAAAGGTATTGTTAATCAAATGGGGGTGTGGAGCAACAACCAAAATGTAAATACAGGAGAAACCATTTTCACTGTTATTCCAACGCAACAAAATACTACGAAAGGAAAAGCATTACTGCCGGTACAGGGAGCAGGAAAAGTAAAAGTAGGACAACGTGTGAATGTGCGTATCAATAATTTTCCCGACCAAGAATTCGGTTATTTGGTAGGCAGAGTGGAAAGCATCTCAAGTGTTCCGACTGCTGAAGGGTTTTATGTGGTGGAAATTAATTTTCCAAATGGGATGGTAACCAACTATGGACAAACTCTCCCCATCACGCAACAAATGCTCGGCAGTGCTGACATTATTACCAATGACTTACGGTTGATAGAGCGCTTTTTAATGCCGATAAAGAGACTTCTCAGAAACCAACAATAAAATGGATAAGGAATACAATTTTCTTAAAAGATTATAATGCCCGCCTGATAGAAATGCGAGAA
>JAQVXN010000009.1 GCA_028709135.1 Bacteroidaceae bacterium
CTGGTTCCGATCATTTGACCATCATTTCTGAGCAGTTCCAGTAATTTATTTACAGCCTCCGATTCCGGGATGTTTTTCTCTACACATACCTTACCGCGATACAAGCTGATTTTTCCGCGCGCAGCGCCCACATAACCATAATCAGCATCGGCCATTTCACCTAGTCCATTGACAATGCAACCCATTACGGCAATTTTCAAATTCTTCAATTGCGTTGTTGCTGCTTTAATACGCGCCACGGTTTCTTCCAAATTGTACAGCGTACGTCCGCAACCAGGACAGGAAACATATTCCGTATGAGTTTTTCGTAAATTTGCGGCCTGAAGTATATTAAACGAAATTTCGTCGATATTTTCCTGACGAATAAAGCGTTCACCTTTCAAGGGTTCATTGCTCAGATAAAGGCCGTCACAAAGCCCATCGTAAAGGAGGGCTCCCACGTCTGCCGCACTTTCTATTTGTAAATCTTCCAATTCTCCGTCGTTATGATGATAAGAGGAAAACAGGATGACTGGATTTCGCAATTCTTTGTTGCTCATGCGATGAATAAGCGAGCGCAATTCTCCCACGCGGTTAATCAGTGTACTCTGGGCAATGATCACTAATTCCGGATGTTTGCGAATACACTCTATCATTTCAATATCCAAGGCAGAAGAAGGCAAGAACAGAAATTTCAAATCCGCGTGATACGCTGATATCTGCGACAACATGCGAAAAGAGAAACAGGGATATGTATCTGGTTCCTGTTGCCATGCGGCAGCATCGATTATATATCCGCATTTTAATCTGTGAGAACGTTTGGGTAATTGATCCCCACAATAAATGTAATCAGGCAAGAAAGATGGATTCTGTGAAAACTGATCGGCATGTTCCGATATCACCACTGGAGGATTTTTTCCTCCTATATTTTTTACAGGCAACGTTTCACGCCTTTGCGGATTAAGGAAGTCAAATTTGGAACAAATACGTCCACCTATAGGGCGTTCGCCGTTGCGCTGCACAATATAATCCCGCAATTTTCGAGCCACGGGAAGTTCTTTCTCGGGGGCCTCACTCAATGATACGCGGATCGTGTCACCTATCCCATCAGAAAGCAAGGCTCCAATTCCTAAAGCACTTTTGATACGTCCGTCTTCTCCATTCCCAGCTTCCGTCACACCCAAGTGCAAAGGATAGTGCATTCCTTCATGTTCCATCTTCTGCACGAGAAGACGAACGGAGCGCACCATGATACCCGTATTACTGGCTTTGATGGAAATCACTACTTCTCTGAAATTTTGCTTCTTGCAAATACGCAAAAATTCCATACAACTTTCTACGATTCCCTCAGGAGTATCCCCATAACGACTAACAATCCTGTCAGATAATGAACCATGATTCACACCTATACGAATCGCCGTATGATGTTCTTGACAAATACGCAGAAACGGGATGAAGCGCTCTTCAATCTTTTTCAATTCTGCCTGATATTCCTCCTCCGTGTATTCCACATGATGAAAACTTCTTGCTGCGTCGACAAAATTACCGGGATTGATTCTCACCTTCTCCACTATTTTTGCAGCTGCTACAGCTACATCAGGATTAAAATGGATGTCGGCCACCAAAGGCACGTAAATACCCTGTTCATGAAGTCTCTGACGAATATTTTTCAGATTTTCCACCTCGCGTAGTCCCTGAGTCGTTAGCCTTACATAGTCTGCTCCAGCACGCACGATGCGCTTGCATTGCTCTACACTCTGTTCGGTTTCCAACGTCGGTGTAGTCGTCATGCTTTGCAACCGAATGGGATAGCTTCCTCCCATCGGCGTTTTACCTATTTGAACAACTGTGGAAACTCGTCGGCGGTAATTAAAATAATTGAAGTCTTTTATTTTTTCATCGAACATTTCGCGTAATCCTCATCAGTTCGTTTTATTCTTATATTTCACTTCTGCCAAATCTGCATTTGCCTTAACAATTTTCTCTTTGAGTCCGTTTTTATAATCTTGCAGCCGCTGCGCAAGTTTCTCGTCGCCTAAAGCCAACATTTCTACGGCCAGAATAGCTGCATTTTGTGCTCCGTTTACTCCAACAGTAGCAACAGGAATACCGGGAGGCATCTGGATAATCGAGAGCATGGCATCCAGTCCATCCAACATGCCTTTAATTGGAATGCCTATCACTGGCAGCGTCGTATTTGCGGCGATGACACCAGGCAGCGCAGCAGCCATGCCGGCGCCTGCCAAAATAACTTTCAGTCCTCTTCCCTTTGCCTCACGAGCAAATTTTTCCACCTCTGCAGGTGTGCGATGTGCAGAGAGTGCATTCATTTCAAACGGGATGTCCATACTGTCAAAAAAAACTGCAGCTTTTTCCATTACAGGCAGATCACTCGTACTGCCCATGATAATACTTATTATTGGCTTCATATTGAGTTTGTTTTTATTATAACGTTAAAATCTTATACTTATTTCTTCTTGTAAAATCTTACATAATCAATTTTATATTCATACGGCAATTGTTTCGGGTCCACAGTTCCAACCCAACTGCCGCCCAATTGCATATCGATCAAAAGATACATCGGCCTGTCAAAAGGATATTGTGCTTTCCCATATTCCTCTTGTCGGCGATATGTACCCGTATATTTATCATTGATAAAAAAGCATAGACTGTCTTTATAAAGTTCCACACCATACGTGTTGTATTTCCCTACATCAATAGATCCCCTAAAGCCCGATTTGGGTTTGTTGTTCACTGCTTTATCTCGTTCGGTAAACCATGAATGTACAGTTTGATAAGCAAAATTATCCCCATTCAAACGTTCCATGATATCCACCTCTCCACCTTCCGGCCAAGGATCAAACTGAGGTAGCAGCCACGCAGCCGGCCAAGCTCCAATGGCATTATCCATTTTAAGTCTAATTTCTATGCGACCTTCGCCAAACAGTTTCAATCCACTCGTAGTGACACCTCCTGTCAAATAGCATGCCGTATCACCCGGTAACACGTCATTCACAATGCCGCGCAAAGTCAGTTTTCCATCACCAACACGATAGCATGCATCCGCATCACTCATATATTTGGACCATTCTATACGTTGTCTGGGAATTTTTCTCCATCGTTCTCCGGAAAGTTTATGACCTTTAAATTCATCTTGCCATACAAGTTTCCACACTCCATGATCCGTCCGAATAGTTCTGGCTTGCCCATACATAGAAAGCAAGCAAAGCAACCATAAAACGTTGGGGATGTTTCTCTTCATTTTTGATTAAAAAAGAAGGATGCAGACAAAACCGCACACCAATCCGATGGACATTCCGATATTCACTTCATGAAGCAGGTGTTGGCGCAAGATCAATCTGCTAGTTCCCACACAACCTGCGATGAACAATGTTAGACATAACCACCATAGCGGATTAAACGAGAAAATAATACTAAAAGCCAACAACGCGCCTACCATAGCCCCTGCAGCAGCGGAATGTGTGCTAATACGTATCCAATTGTTGATAAACGCACATATCACTTGTAGCACAAATGCCCCAAAAAGAACGCTGATCATGAAGTGCGGCATGTGCATTCTTCCCATAATATACAAACAGCAACCATAGCACATGATAAAAATAAAATATGGTACCGTACGCATCTCTCGTTTCGTCATCTGTCGGCGATGCAGACCATTCATTCGCCGAAATGTATAAATAGCCAGCAACGGCAATGCCACCGTGAAAATATATACAATGCCTAAAATCACCAATTTGTAATTCAGCGGCAAAAGTTTCATGTAGCTAAATATAAATAATATTAGAAAAGCCAACACCGGAAAATAAAACGGTGCAAAAAGCATGGAAAACAGCTTTGCTGTATAAATCACATATTTTTCTTTCATTTTCTTAATCTTGCTACGGGAATACCTAACTGTTCCCGATATTTGGCTACCGTACGGCGCGCCACGGCATAACCTTTTTTCTTCAGCATAGCAGCCAGCATTTCGTCACTTAAAGGATCCGCTTTATCCTCTGAACTAATCAGTTCCTTCAAGGTAGTTTTGATCTTCACTTTCGAAAGCTCTTCTCCTTCTTTGGTCACAAATGTATCGTTAAAAAAGAATTTCAGCGGGAAAACGCCAAAATCTGTTTGTACGTATTTACTATTGCTTACGCGTGAAATGGTGGAAATATCCAATCCGGTACGTACAGCGACATCTTTAAGGATCATGGGATGAAGCAATGATTCATCTCCCTCCTCGAAAAAAGTACGTTGCAAAGCCACGATGGTCGTCATCGTTTTCATCAGCGTTTCCTGACGCTGTCGAATGGCATTGATGAAGTTTTGAGCGGCATCTACTTTCTGTTTGGAATATATGTATGCATCCTTTTGCTCTCGACTCATATTTTTCCGGTTTTTAGAATACTCATCAAGTAATTCCTTAAATGAGCGACTCACGCGTAATTGCGGTACATCCCCATTATTCAATTTGACTACAAAACCACCGTCTTCATCCTCCGTTACGAGAAAATCTGGAATAATCTGCTGCATATTCTGTCCCGTCGTGTCACTCAATCCACTTCCTGGCCGTGGATTCAGACGTGTCAGTTCTCCATAAACCCGCTTCATTTCCTCCGCGGTCAAATGGTAACGCTCTGATAGTTTATCCAAACGCTTATGTGTAAAATCATCGAAACTCTGTTCCAAGATCTGTATCTCCACTTCTTTGCAATCAGAGCCATAATCTTCATCCCGCAATTGCAGCAGCAGGCATTCTTGCAAATTACGCCCCGCAATACCACAAGGTTCAAAAGTCTGGAGCGTATGCAGGGCTTCTTTTATTTCCTCCACCGTGGCATCCAAGTTATGATAAATCGCCAGCTCGTCCGAAATTGCAGCAACATCCTTACGAAGCAGGCCGTCATCGTCCAAAGAACCAATCAGATACTTGATAATTTCGCGCTGTTTGTCGCTTACGTCGTATTCCCCAAGCTGACTAATCAGGCGATCATAAAAGGAGTCTGAATTACCCATTTGAAACGTTCGCTGTTCCCCTTCATCATTGTTCTGATTCAGGAGATAATCCGGCATGTCATCATCCGAAGCATAATCTGCGCGCTGATCAGCGCTATAGGAATCCACTGTATTGTATTCATCATCATAAGCTCCATCTACTTCATTGTCGCGATCATCTGTTTGTTCCCGTTCCTCGCTTTCACCGGCAGGAGTTTCCTCTAGAGCAGAATTCTCCAAAAGCTCGTTACGCACACGCCCCTCCAAGTCTGTCACCGGCAGTTCAAGCAATCTGACCACCAACAATTGTTGGGGCGCCAATGTTTGAGTTTGCGTCTGAATGAGAGTCTGTTGTTGTGAAAGTTCTTGGCCCATTTGTGCGATTATTTCAAAGCAAAAGTACAAAAATAAGGACATATAATGTCGCCTTCAACCTATTTTTTATCTTACGATTCAATAGTAGATAAAAAATTCACAATGTTAGTCTGTAAATTCTTACTCAAAGAACAACATAATCATTTTTATTTCAACTATTGAATAATGTATATTCCAAGGTCAGAAATCTCTGTTAGAATACTATACTCATGGCACCGAAGATCGAATAGCTCTAAATTGTAGTTTAACTAGGGGGCGCAGTTTATTTAACCGAAGAAGAAAAAAGAGAGAAGAGTATAGATACTTTTTCTCCTGGATCTTTATATTATAGACACAAATATTTCAAGATAAAAGAACATGAGTGTCTTTATTCCATCAAAAAAACAGACATCAATGATTAGACACATAGTTCAAAAAAATTCCAGAAACAACATCAAGCCTACATCCTAATTATATCAGTAACCTCTACATCTTGAAACCACGTTTATCATTCACACACAAAAATTTATATTCTAAAGATTCAAGCCACACATTAAATATGGCTAATTATTTTGATTCCTTCTGATGTCATCGAATAGAAGAGAAAAAACTAACTTTGCAGTCAACATGACATACCAACCTATCGATTTTGAATTTAAGATTGAAACAGACCTGCTACAACTAAAACTTCTACCATGTACAGGTGAACATTTCATGTTACGTTCCACCCAAGGCCATGAAGAAATACTCTGTCCCCCAGAGGAAATGAAAAAAGACGAGCATTTTCAAAATTGGTTCAGAAACGTCATCCGCGAAGCTTTACGCAAACAGGCCAAGATGATTTTTCCATCTCGTTTGGAAGAATGGTCACAACGCAGTCGCCTCCATTATCACCGATTAAGCATTCATTGTACATCATCAAAATGGGGAAGTTACTCCGGGTTAGGAAATCTGAATTTGTCTCTTTATCTACTGCTACTCGATTCAAAATATATAGATTACACCATGTGCCACGAACTATGCCACAGTAAGGAAATGAACCACGGCCCACAGTTCTGGTCTCTCCTTAACAGTCTGTTGAATGGGCAGGCACGACAATTGAGCCACGAGATGCACAACATTGTAAAACACTGGTATGAAACGGATGATATACGCTACCTGCTAATGAGCAACAGATAATTTTGGGGATTATTTTTCGCAATTATCAGAATTTTTCGTAACATTGCAAGTCTTATCATTTTTCGCATCAAAATCAATCCGTATGAAAGAATTGAGAAGAAGTCAAACAGATCGCATGCTGGGCGGTGTATGTGCCGGCATTGCAAATTATTTGGAAGTAGACCCCACTATCATACGCCTGGTATGGGTAATATGCATATTTCTGGCAGGTACGGGCATTCTGGCATACCTCATTTGTTGGATTGTGATTCCCAACGAATGGTCTATAAAGTCATAACAATCGCTTGAAAACAAGCACTTAATCATACGAATCAAATGATTCATCTAAAAACAAAAGTGCACGACAGTCAAACGTTGGAATTCAAAATAGGCTATGAAACAGAACCCAACTTATCGGTAAGCGAATTTAAAGTTGACCTGTGGATGTTTATTCCAGGTAATTTGGAGGCCAACGAACGTACGTATGCAGCAAATACGTTTTACGAAGATCTGAAAACACGTTTGCGACTAATCACGCCACACTATACGTTGGCACAATTGGCAGAAGCTAACGCACTGCCTTACTGCAGACTGCACGACGCCATGCGTTACCCTGAAAACCTAGAGGCTTTCCGCCATGAAATATGCATGATCTGCAATATTTTGAAGAGCAGTCTGCGCGACGATATGGAAAAGATTTTAAACGAAACGGATGCTACACGACGAGAAGAATTTTTAAGCTCCTTTATCCAGACATTACGCGAGGTCATGAATATCTATCACAACCTGACTAAAGAAACAGTTGCACTGCCTGCAGAAAGCCTTCGTAACTATCAGCGAGGAGATGAATTCCTTTGCCAAACAATCCGTCATTATCTCTATTGCCGCACAAAAGAATTCAATAAAAAGGAGCTCAACCTATATCTATTGGAGTTACAGAATTATATGGAGAGTCAGGGCTACACTTTACCTCAACCCAAAGAATCAAAACAAAGCAGAAACTTTCTACACCGCTATGCCACACTCAAAAAATTTATCGAAAGTGACCTTTATATACGGACACACAATAAACATAGCGGCTTTCTTTTGGAACAATTGATGTTCATGCTTTCGGCCGGAATGGCCATGGGGTTTGCACTCATGATAAATTTTTATACAAAGGACGCTGCCAACAAATTCTCACTGCCCCTGATTCTACTGATGATCGTGAGTTATATGTTTAAAGACCGCATCAAAGACTGGGTGAGAAATTTGTTTCATGATCGTTCCGGAGAAATTTTCTTTGACCGCCGTCAACGATTGGAAATGAACGGCATCGATATTGGCTCAAGTCGTCAAAACTTTGAATATCTGACGCCAGACAAAGTAGCACAGAGCATTCAGGAATTCAAACAACGAAGTATGGAATTAGATGAGCCAGATGATATTCAACGTGAAGAGGTTGTACATTACTGCCGGACCATACGTTTGCAACGTAAGCTCATCCAGCGTTTGAGTCGCCATCCTCTAAGAGGTGTAGACGAAATTTGTCGTCTGAACCTAAATCGCCTGATGCGATGGATGGACAACCCCAACATTACAGTATATCACTCTGCAGAAGACGGCAACGTGGAGCGTTTTAATGCTCCACGAACCTATGAAATCCATTTTGTAATGGGAAATATCCTCAACGGAAAATCAAATTTCTTTTCTTACCGAGTCGAACTCAATCGGGACGGCATCATCGCTCTAAAGGATCTATCCTAGCGAGCCCAAATGCAACGATAGTTAAAGCGGCGATTAGGTGCCGTATCGCCGTCAGTACAAAGCGAAATGGGATCTTTCAGGTTCTGTGGATTGTCAGCCCATTTGAAATCAAATGTAGCCTTATTGCCCATCAGACCCAGTAACTTGCGAGGTACAGCTATTTCCATTTCATTGCCCTTCATGCTATAAGGAATCACAGCAACGGATTTCCACTGTTTTTCTTTGGAAGAATAACGCATGAGCATAGTTTGGCTACTATTCTTAACGTTATAGTTCACAATAAAATCATAACCATACCAACCGGTTTTACTGTTACAATCGGCATCAATCAGAAGGAGCATCCAATTATGATCGGTGGAAGGAGTAAGAGCAGCAGAAGTCTGCACATAGAAAAATACATTGGTTGCACTGAAGGCCACTTTAGATTCCACAATGTCATTGCGTCCGGAATTGTTTACAAAATGGAGACCGGAATAACCATCATGATCACGATGGAACGTATCGTAACGTGTGTCCAGATATTTCGTAGCAACACCTTGCCAATCTTTGAAATTGCCATCCAGACGAATTGGCGTAAATCCATGGTTTACTGGGATGGGGCGCGCACCTTTATAGCGGCGAATATTCTCGGCCATTTGCATATAGTAATTATCGGTATATTGGCCACGTACAGGTTCAATCGTTCGATTAAATTCTGCATTATATTGATCAACAAAAAAGAATGTATTGTTTTTTCTTCCTAAAAACTCCTGTGGTCCATTTTCTTCTGATCCAGGAGCTTTTCCAATAGGATATTTACCAGCCGTCCATTCGTTCCAGTCATTTAAATAAAGGAAGTCAGGATCAGCTTGAAGAGCTTCGTCCCAACGGTCTTGAAAATATATCCCATAACCGGAAGGATTTTTCACTGTTTTACCTAACCAGGGAACAAAAGCACTATCGGGTTCGTCATATTGATTCAGTTTAGGTTCAGCTGTCTGCCGACGCCAACTCTTACCCGTAATGGAAATGGGGTGTTGAGCAGGTGTCACGCAGCATTCTTCCAAACGACCTTTATGAGTAGAAGCCAGCTGTTTAGGACTTAGATCAGCAACATTTTTATCATTCATCTGGAGTCCGAAAGTCCAATTGTCTTCAGTACCCACATAGCGTTTTCCGCCCCATTCGTAATAGCCCCACCACATATTACGCATCGTGAAGAAATCTTGCACTTCGCGTGGATAAAATTTATAATTTTTTTCGGTATAATCTGGATTCCCATAATGTGGATTGGAAGTATTGGTAACGGCATCTGCATCAAAATTAGGATTTGGATTGGTTACACCGCCGCCATTAGCATCCAATTCGGGTCGCATATTACAAAGCAGCAAAGGTTTACCTTCCCAATAGAACCAAAGATCACGATACTTACCTTGTTTATAATATTTCTCGTAAACGTGTTGAGTCGTCGTGATAGCAGGACCATTATAAGTCCAAAAACAAATTTTAGGAACGGTATTGCCTTCCTTTTTCATTTGCTCCATGGTTTCAAGTATCGTATCCCATTCATCATAATAACAAACTGCATTTGTAACATCAAAAATGATCACATCAACACCGGCATCAGTGAGCATAGACATATCATGACGGATAACATACTTGTCACGACTCAGAAAATAGCCGTATTCCGGTTCGCCCCAATGCCAACTTCCCATTCCTTCAGGCCACGCAGAAGAATTACCATTGATGCGCGCTTCCGGATCAGCCTGAAGGACTTTGGATACATCGGCAATGCCGGAACGGTTATGAAGATCCTGGGTATGCCACGTAACATAAAAAATACCTACGGTGCGGGCCTTGTCCTTTTTAAGGGGACCAACTTCTTTACTCGTAGGCATATGGCGCCCAAGCGCGTCCGTTCCCACCCACGTATCTGACATCAAATCCTGCGCCTTAGCGCCAATAAAAGCCATCCCCATCAAAAGGACAGCCAATAAATGTATGCAAAATCTGTTCATAGTGCTGATTATCTATATTGGTGCAAAATTAATTATTTCTGGCTGATTAAGAGGCAGAGTACAAAGATAAAATGCCGATTTAAAAGTTTTTATCAACATCGCAGTGCCAACGAGCAAGTGCAAAATTAGGGGAAATGTTTGAAGAATTGGATTTTGGGAGAAGAGAAATTGAGTTTTAATCTCGGTCTGTTGTTGAGCCTAGAGTCAACGAGCAAGAGCAAAATGAGATGAAATGTTGAAAAATTGATTCGATCGTGTTCTTTAAATTTTTACTTCCTCAATAAAAGTTGGTGACGCAGTGCGTCATAAAAGAAACGCAGTGCGTCATGAAAAAAACGCGTCGCGTCATAAAAGAAACGCACCGCGTCACATACAATGAGAAGTAAATACGTTGACAAAATTAGATACACTTTGATTCAATTCCGGCAAGGGCTTTTAACAGAAATATTACATTGCAATGAAATCTGCCTTTTTTATATCTACGTCAATATTTTATGCGTATTTTTGTAACATAAATCTTAAAACCTTCAACGTGATGACAAAGTACAAAATCTTGGTAGTAGATGACGAAGAGTCCATTTGCGAGATTCTGAAGTTTAATCTTGAGGCTCAAGGTTATGAGGTAGACGTGGCATACAGTGCCGAAGAAGCGATGAAAATGCACCCTGAAAAGTATGCCCTGATTCTATTGGACATCATGATGGGAGAAATGAGTGGATTCCAAATGGCACATATCTTAAAGGAGAAGCCAGACACAGCAAAAGTTCCAATTATTTTCTGTACAGCGAAAGATACGGAAAACGATACTGTAGCGGGACTAAACATCGGTGCAGACGATTATATCTCAAAACCTTTTTCTTTAAGCGAGGTCGTAGCCAGAGTGAGAAATGTCATTCGCCGTACCTCTCAAACAGAGGCAGAACCGAACTCCATCGTTTATGAAACACTCAAACTCGATTTGCGCAGTAAACGATGCACACTGGAAGGAGAGGAAATTCCTCTGACCAAGAAGGAATTTGAAGTATTAAAACTTTTTTTGAGTCTGAAAGGTGTCATTTTCTCGCGCGAAGAAATACTAAAACGCGTCTGGGGGGGCGACATTGTAGTTTTAGGTCGCACCATAGACGTAAACATTACCCGTTTGCGCAAGAAAATAGGGAGGTATGGGAAACATATCATTACGCGAAACGGATATGGGTATGGGTTCGAAGAATAAAAAACATGTCGTCTATTATCACCAACAACTCTTCATCCTTTTTCTAACTTTTGTTTGGGTAACGGTGGGTTGCTTCGTTTATTACCAGTATGGACGTGAACGAAGTTTTAAGATGAATTTACTCAATGAACGTTTGCAGTTTATCAATTTACAATTGCTTTCTTACGCTGCAAGCGGAGGTCAGCCAGCAAACTTCTATAAAGATCACCACATGTTTTTACAGAACATGCGCATCACTCTTATTCATAAAAATGGGCAGGTCGTCTATGACTCGGAAGATTCTCGTCAAGAGCAAGATTCAAACCACTTGTCACGGCCAGAAGTAAAAGGTGCATTAAAATCAGGTTCGGCTTTCGCTATCCGCCACTCTGCATCCACGGGCAACAATTATTTTTATGCTGCTACAGCCGGCAAAAACATGATAGCACGTACCGCCATAGTTTATACGGTTTCACTGGCTAGTTCACTCAATCCGGCGCGAGGTTTTCTATGGCTCATGTTGGGAATCTCTGTTTTGTTCAGTATTTTAGGATACTTCATGACTCGTCATCTGGGCGACAACATCAGACGACTGCGCGATTTTGCTCGCAAAGCAGGTGCGGGAGAAAAAATTGAACCGGGTGAAAAATATCCCCACGACGAACTCGGAGAGATTTCTACACAGATCATGAAACTTTATAGTCGTCTATTACAAACAATGGATGACCGTGATAAAGAACGTCAGTCCGCTCTCTACGAAGCACATGAAAAAATTCGCATCAAACGGGAACTTACCAACAACATTAACCACGAGTTAAAAACGCCTCTATCTGCCATTAAAGGTTATTTGGAAACTATTCTCAGCTATCCCGATATGGACGAGAAACAGCGTGACCTCTTCACTCAAAAGAGCTATGAACAAACCATGCGTTTAACCGATCTGCTACGCGACGTATCCACTATTTCGCGATTGGAAGAGGGGAGCATTTCTCTTAAGAAAGAGCGTGTCAACCTGTTGAACATCTTCAACACTCTGCGCCAAAACATGGAACTGCAACCCGAGGACCGCTGTATGGCCTTCCACTGCAATATAAAAGAACCTCTCTGGATGAAAGGTGATCCCATTCTGCTGGATTCCATTTTTGAAAATCTGATGAACAACGCCATAGCCTATTCTTCCGGTTCCGCTATTTATATTGAACTGAAAGAAAAAACAGACGACCAATACACCTTCATTTTCGCCGACGACGGTGTAGGTGTAGAGGAAAACCAACTTCATTACCTTTTTGACCGATTCTATCGCGTAGACAAAGGACGTTCACGCAAACTGGGCGGAACGGGATTGGGACTCTCTATCGTAAAAAATGCAGTCATTCACCATGGCGGTACTATCTCAGTGTGTAACGGGGAACGAGGAGGTTTGGAATTCACGTTTACACTAAAACGAAATCTGTAAGTTTTTCTTCATACCATTGAGTTCTCATTCATTTCCCATATTTATACTCTTTAAAACAAGAAAAAAAGCAGACAAAGTATTGGAAGATATATTATATTTACGTTATGAAACACTAAATTCAAAGAGATGAAAATGATATTGATTTCCATCCTCATTCTTCTTTTAATCATCACTTACGTATGCCGTCACTTATGGACCTTGTTACCTTTGCAGGCACCTTGGCGTATTGTCATAATCTCCTTTTGTACATTACTGCTACTGCTTTTGATAATTTCATTTGTTTGGGGCGAACAAATGCCGCTCACTGCAAGTCGGTGGATTTATAGAATCAGCACAGCTTGGTGCTTCATTTTCTTTTATCTCATTATGGTCTTTCTTCTGATAGACCTGACAGGTTTAATTTTACCAAAAATCAGGCCCCTCTTTCAGCATCAATGGAGTAGCACATTAGGACTCATTGCACTTATTACCGGCATTTTCATCTATGGCAATATTCACTATCACCATCCAGTACGCGTACCACTCCATATCAAACTGCAAAAACCATTGCCGCATCCACTCAAAATAGTAGCCATATCAGACCTGCATTTGGGTTACACCATCGGATCGGAGGAAGCAGCTCAATGGGTAAAACAAATCAATAACGAAAAACCAGATATCATTCTCATTGCAGGAGATATAGCAGATTACTCCATACGTCCGTTACTCCACGACAGCATTGCCTGCGTATTAAATAAATTGCGAGCCCCACTGGGCATTTATGCTTGCATGGGCAACCACGACTATATTGCCAATGCGAACCGCACCATCCCCTTTATTAAAAGCACAGGCATACACTTGCTGCGCGACGAAGCTATTTTGGTAGATAGCGCTATTTATATAGTAGGCAGAGATGATCGAAGTAATCCTCACCGCAAACCGATAAAGGAAATATTAAAAGGCTTGAACACAAACAAACCGCTTATTCTCCTTGATCATCAACCTTATCATCTGGAAGAAGCTGCTAATGCCGGTGTGGATTTTCAATTCTCCGGACACACGCACCGCGGGCAAGTCTTCCCAATAAACCTGATCACTGACGCAATATATGAAAAGTCTCATGGCTACCTAAAAAAAGGAAATACGAACATTTATGTCAGTTCAGGCCTAGGCATTTGGGGTGGGAAATTCCGCATAGGCAGTCAAAGCGAATATGTGGTAATAAACCTACAAGGCCGGCAATTATAACTATTTTGGAATAATCTTTATACCATTATTTTTTAAAAAGGAAGTTCTGCACTCCATACATGACGAAAAAAAGCTATATTTGCAAGCACATAAAACCAAATTCATCATGACTCGAAAAAAATTCTATAGAACTATGTTGCTCATTGCTACCATGGTTTTTTGTCTAAGTTTAAGTAGCTGCTCCAAAGAAGAAGACATGGCCACAACCTACGTATTTAAAACCATCAACGTTTCAACAGCTATGTCAAGCAACTCCGCCGTCATGTATAAAATACAACAATTTCTTGTACTGCAATATAATGAGGGTGTACAATATATACTAACCGACGAGGGTACAGCCAAACAAAAGTTTCAGAAGGCCGTAACAGACATCCAAAATTATGAGTGGGAAAAGAACGGATTTACTTTGCAAGACAATACTAGCTTCACGTTGGAATTGATTTCAAACGGCAATACCGTAATAGTCTCGCAACCCATTGTGCTTAAATAAATATGTCTAAATATATGAACAAGAGAATCTTAAAATGCGGAGTAACGTTCATATTCCTTTTAACAGCGGTATGCTACTTCAGCAGCTGTTCTGATGACAAGAATTCCTCAGACAGCACAAATAAATATGCTTTACAAGTAAGCAATTCTGGAAATTATTATAGCAGCAACATTCTCCTCTCCACCGAGGTAAATAATATACTGAATACCTTTTCGCCACATACCCCAGGCTACTTTGAAGCCTCCTATGCGGATGCCAATAACTTATGGACTAAAGCCTGCGACTCCATCATGAAGTACGATTGGGCTGGCAAAGACTATTTCATCACAGATTCCACTTGGATTGATCTGGCCTTAGTTTCCGTGAGCAATTCTAATGAAGGCAATTTGGTTATTAACCACCGTAAAGTTTACTTTCCACATTATGTTTATCGCATACAAACAAGTAATCCATCTCCGCTCTATGCTCTCAACGTACGGGCCCAAAATGAAGTAAACAACGTTATCGCAGCTTTTAATGATCCAGGCAAAAGCTATTTCTTTATGAAGCGCTCCGATGCTATTGCTCATTTGCAAACGGTAACCGATTCCATTATGAATCATAATTGGAAAAGTAATTCACTGGCCATTCAAGGCGGTACCTCGTTCACACTGGAAGTGGCAGGAGGTACTAGTACGACAGAAGAACCGTGGCCGATTTTTTCACACACTTCTATTACCCTTCCACATTATTAAAAAATAGATTTCATCTGACAGGGAAAAATAGCATCATGATGATAAAAGATTCTTGGAAAGAAAAAGGATATATTGACGAGCCAATTAAGGCAGGAACAAATCTGAAAGCAGAAATCCACCGCATGTGTAAAGAAAAGAATGCCATCATTCTCGCACACTACTACACAGACAAAAGTTTGCAGGAAATAGCAGATTTCATTGGAGACAGCTTGGCCTTGGCCCGCAAAGCAGCACAAACAGATGCAGCAATCATCGTAATGTGCGGCGTTCATTTTATGGGCGAAACAGATAAAATACTATGCCCGGACAAGAAAGTTCTAATACCAGACTTAAACGCGTCGTGTTCCTTGGCGGAAAGCTGTCCTGCAAAGGATTTCGCTACATTTATCAAAGCCCACCCTGATCATCAGGTAATTTCTTACGTGAACACGTCTGCTGAAGTTAAGGCACTG
>JAQVXN010000264.1 GCA_028709135.1 Bacteroidaceae bacterium
CTTCGTAAGGATAAAGCAAGCAGGCTTCCAAAAACCATTCCTCACCGCTACGAATGTAATACTCATAATCGGATACGTCAAGTTGGATGGCATGCAGCTCATCCGTCTTTTCCTGCAACAGTCCGGACTGACGAAGAATCGTCAAATAATGACTGGCACATCTGTTTTTTGTATTGTCCGTCCAACCATCCACAAATTCATCCCTCAAAGAAATCTCACTGAATTCCATCATGATGTCATTCTTCCTAAGCGTTCTATCCACCGAATTCCAGTGCTTGACGGTGACATTGAAATGAAAATCAAAGGCCAGTTTATAGGCTTTCAATATGGCATAAAGCAAATATGCCCTCTGAGTCTTTTCATTCTTGTCAATGAAAGCAATCCAAAATGAAGCAGGCACGGAATTATACCGTCGTTTGAACTCATTGATAAATGTTTGTCTTGCCTTTTCCGAGTTTACCTGCAAGATGCGGTTATTTTTCTTTTCATCTTTTAGTAGTTCGTCAGAGTTCGGGGCCATCAATAAAGGAAGAATGCGCAAAAACTCATTGAAGAGAAATGCACATCCGGTTATTGTTGCTGTATATGGACTATTTTGTTTCATGTATTTTGTTTCTATAGGAATTTAACGAGCTTTACATCCTCATCTATACGTGAAGATTTCAATAAATCTTTTACATCTACTTCAAGAACCTCTGCAATTTTCAAAAGAGTCTCTAATCCAGGCTGAGCTGTATTTGTACACCATTTAGAAACAGTCGCAGGGTCTTTGCCTAACTGCTCTGCCAACCATTTATTAGTGCGCTTCTTCTCAGCTAACACAACCTTTAATCTATTGATGTCTTTTATAGCTTCCATCGGAATAATATTATTATAATTCTATTTTGTATTATACTTACAAATGTAACAATACATTACCAAAAACTCATCCTATTCCCAGATAAATTCGCTAAAAAAATCGCAAATAGCATCAATTTAATGATAATAATTCCGTGTTTTTACGTAATCAGGAAAAAAATAGAGCATAAAACAATGTGCCCTTTATATGGTTAGCTCACTAAATAAATCAGTGTACCCTTGCCTTAATAGTTGACCACCTTTTACTGCAAAATGATTGGTACGTTGTCAACGCTTACTCGTTCTGTTCCCGACTCCCATCATATCGGGCCTTTCCAAAAGGAGTTTGTTTAGATTTTATAACGAGTAAACGCATCTGACGGAAGTATCGTTATTACTTTGCCTGCCAGAAAGACGGATACAAAAAACTAACAAGTAACACATTGTATGATTTAAGCAAATATTTGAATATTTTTCAATGAATCGGTAAAAACTGTTCCACGCTGATTTTCAATTGATCTTTGAATTTAGACTTGCACTGCAATTATAATTGCCCGCTCATTATTTTACTCAAATTATCACGCACCTTTTCAGGCGACCAATTCCACCACTGCATTTTAAGCAACTTCGCGATGGTTGCATCATCAAAACGCGTCTTGATCACTTTTGCAGGCACACCACCCACAATAGCATAAGGTGACACATCTTTTGTGACAAGTGCACGCGTACCGACAATAGCTCCATCTCCTATTGTTACACCTTGCATGATTACGGCCTCATATCCTATCCACACATCATTTCCTATAACAATATCACCGTGGTTATCCCATGCCTGAGCACAGTCCCATTCGTTCAGGCCCCATTCTTCGGGAAAGACAGGAAAAGGATATGTTGACAACGATTGCAGGGTGTGATTGCCTCCTGTAAATAAAAACTTCGTACCGCAAGCTATCGAACAATATTTTCCTATGACCAGCTTCTCCTGATTACAAAGCGGATAATGATACAAAACATTGTTTTTCTCAAAATTGCACGGATCATTTACAAAATCATTATAAATAGTGAAATCACCAACAATGATATTGGGATCTTTCACCACAGATTTTAAATAAACACTCTCTTTACTATTGTTCCCTTTTCGTGGGTATATTAATTTCGGATTCATAAGATTTTATTTATTAAGTACGTTCGATCGCAGAGTCAACGAGCAAATGCAAAATTAGGAGAAAAGTTTGAAGAATTGAATTTTAGGAGAAGAGAAATTGAGTTTTAATCCGGGTCTGTTGCTGAGCGCAGAGTCAACGCACAAGTGCAAAATGAAGAGAAGTGTTCAAAGAAGACTTCATTAGAAAAGGATAAGTTCACATTAAGTCAGCGTGTGCCATTTCTGCCAGATCGAATTGGCAAATAAAAGTATGAATCGTGCCACCGCTGGATGCTAATGGCAAAAATCGATGTGTCCATATAAGAATTGTATTCCTCAGAAAAGCATAAAATAATTGGAGCTCGTTCCCAAATCTCACTTTGGCGCCATACCATTCTATAAAGGTTCGCGCATGGGCCCTATAGGAGTTTTAACTGAACCCAACTTGTTCCGAAAAAATAGTTTCACGACTTACGCCAAAATTTCTTTGTTGTTCTTCAAAATATATTTGTTGTAGTTTTTACAAATGCGAACATGTGAAAGGTTTCAACGAATATATATTCTCACTAGGTATTTTCCCCAATTTCCCCCATGAATTTTATAAAGTACGTGGCACGTGGCACTATTCGTCATAACTTATTTTATTTGAGAAACTTACGACAGTGCCACGTCAGTGCCGCCAGTGCCACGTAAAGTCTTAAATAGTGTAAATAAATCGCCTAATTTTTACTTAATACACTATGATTGTGAACGTTACATTTTTTGCACCATTTTTTCCATTTCGCCAATTTTGGGGCCTTTTTGGGGTAAAAAGACAGGGCCTCCATGAATTGAAAGAAAAAAACAGGCTCAAAAAGGCCCTTTTTACCCCTTTTGGAAATTCGAAATGCACTTTTTCTGCCTTTTTTCGTGTAAATTGTGTAAATTCGGATAAATATTTTCGAAACAATACGCTAACGGAAAAGCGAAAAGAAGAAGAAAAATGTTTAAAACCAATCTTGTTCAGACAAAGAAAAAATCAATTTAAATCGAGAACAATTAGTATTTTCAGCTCGAATTTTGGGAATAAAAGCATGAACGATCAGATCAAGACCGGTTCGTCTGAAAATATATTGTTGAATAACCCTGTATACCTTCTCCATCGCACTTTTTGCCAAACGGGTTGCGTTTTCTCAACAAAACAATGCCCTTTGTCGGACAAATTGCATTTGCCCCCATGTTGAAACTTGACAAACTGATATCGGTCCTTAAGGACTTCTCTTTTTTTGTTAACGATTCCTTTTGGAGTGAGATTAACATTCGCAATCCATTTGCTTCACGATTAATTGTTTGTACCTGCCATACAAAATTGCTTCATCATCAGGAGATTTTGATCTCACTATCTTTTTGTATGGTATGGTATGGTCTGCTGTGCATTCTCAAAAGGCTGCACACGACCCTGTAACTTGACAGGGTCGTGTGATATTTTCCTTTATTTTTTACAGTTAATTTGTCATCCGGTTTTAAATCCAAGCTTTTAGTCGCAACACGTAGCATTTCACTGCTTCGCTTCGTCAAAACCAGTCAAAATCGTTCTTCTCTCATTTATTCCGTAGACAACGCATTTTTAGAACCGGACAATATTCTTATCCAGGAACGAACCGAATTGACAATAACAAATACGATCAACACGATCATGACAACGCTGCATACCGCCAACAGATATTCTCCTTTCGGCAAATAGAACACAAAAATATTGTAAATACCCGCAGTGAATGCCGTTACAAACATGAATAAAAGAGGTATC
>JAQVXN010000265.1 GCA_028709135.1 Bacteroidaceae bacterium
ATTGCGCAACACGTCTATTTCTGCACCGAGATTTTTCACCAATTGAGCCAAATTGTACGTGAACGAGTCGTAATTGTCTATGAGGATGATTTTCATTTTTTCAGAGTGTTTTTAGAGGCCTTTGTCAGCCATTTCAATGGCCTTGCGCAGGGCTTCGAGTTTATGGTTTACTTCCTGTAATTCATATTCGTCGTTACTTTTGGCTACAACGCCGCTGCCGGCTTGGAACCAGAGTTCTCCGTTGCGACTTACGAAGGAGCGGATGATGATGGCCTGATTGAGTTCCCCTTCCATGCCGATATAACCGATGCATCCGGCGTAAGCTCCGCGGCTGTGAGGTTCCAGTCTGCTGATAATTTTCATGGCTTCCACTTTCGGCGCTCCTGAGAGTGTTCCGGCGGGGAAGGTGTCAATAAACGTTTTCATTGTTTCGGCGTCGTTATTCATCTCGCCTCTTACCCGGCTTACGAGGTGGATCACATGACTGTAAAACTGCATTTCCTTATAGCGTTCTACACTGACATTATGGCAGTTGCGACTCAGGTCGTTGCGTGCCAAGTCTACCAGCATCACGTGTTCCGCATTCTCTTTGGGGTCGTTGCGCAGGTATTCTGCGTTGCGGTGATCTTGTTCGGCATTTCCCGTTCGTGGTACGGTTCCTGCAATGGGGTCAATGTAAGCCTCGCGATTGCGGATGCAGCAGTGTGTTTCCGGCGAACTACCGAAGATGCGGAATCCTCCAAAATCAAAGTAGAACAGATAAGGCGAGGGGTTGATACTGCGCAGGGCGCGATAAAGCAGCAGATCGTCACCCTCATATTTCTGTATAAAACGGCGGCTTGGCACAATCTGGAAGACGTCGCCATGGAGGCAATGATTAATGCAGGCGCGGATGTTGGCTTTATGTTCCTCGTCAGTCAGAGTACTGGTGCAGGGGCCTACGGCGTGAAATTCAAAAGCCGGTGTATTGTTGCTGTTGAGCAGGGTTTGAATGCGGTCCATGCTGTCTGTTTCGCCGTCGCCCAGAAGTTCCAGAATGTCCATCGTGTCGCCGTAGTGGTTAAACACAATGAGGTTCTTGTATAGAATATAAAGAATGTCGGGAGCGTCATTTTTCTCTACGGTTTCATCTTTCACGTCGATGTGCTCAAAATAACGTACTGCGTCAAAGGCCGTGTAGCCATAAAGTCCGCAGCGCCCTTTTTTGTCACCCTCAATATGAAACTTGGAGAAGAACTCTCCAAAAGCCTTTTCCACGGGATAAGTCTCGCTGATAGTTTTTTCATCAATGGTGTCGTCAGGCAATTTCATGATGACTTTGCCGTGGCTGACAGCAATGCTGGCCAGGGGGTGGAAACCGATAAAAGAGTGGCTGTTCTGCTCGCTGTGATAGTCTGAACTCTCCAGAAGACAACTCTGGGTATAGAGGTCGCGGAGCTTCATGTACGCGTTAACGGGGGTGTAGCGGTCGGAGAGAATGGTCTTCGTGGCTACGGTGTAATGATAGGTGTTCATAATTCAAAAATCGTTTTCAAATTGAGATTTATATTTCAGGTAGGTGTCCATGTCCTTGTCGCCGCGTCCGCTCACGGTGAGCACTACGACATCGTCTTTCTTCAGTTCCAATTTTGGGAGTACCGCCAAGATGTGAGCGGATTCCAGCGCCGGGATGATGCCTTCCAGACGTGTCAGTTCGTAAGCAGCGCGCAGGGCTTCGTCGTCATTCACGGAGTAGATTTTGGCGCGTCCTGTTTGTGAAAGGTTGGCGTGCACGGGACCGATTCCCGGATAATCCAAACCGGCTGAAACGGTATAAGGTTCCAGAATCTGACCGTCTTCGTTCTGCAAAACCAGCGTGCGACTGCCGTGCAGGATGCCTACAGTGCCGCTGTGGATGGTAGCCGCGGTAAACTGGGTGTCGCAACCTTTTCCTCCTGCTTCTGCTGCTATGAGATGTACGCGTTCGTCGTCCAGATAGTGGTAGAAGGTGCCGATAGCATTGGAACCTCCCCCTACGCAAGCCATCAGATAGTCCGGATAGTCGCGCCCCGTTTTCTCCGGCAGTTGGCGTTTCACTTCCTCGCTGATAATGCTTTGCAGGCGAGCCACGATGTCCGGATACGGATGGGGACCCACGGCGGACCCCATGATGTAGAACGTATTCTGCGGGTGACAGCACCAGTCGCGTATAGCCTCATTCACAGCGTCTTTCAGTGTCATGTTACCACTTTCCACGGGCATCACTTCGGCACCCAACATGCGCATGCGCTCCACGTTAGGATGTTGCCGCGCCATGTCCGTCTTGCCCATATACACGCGACAGGGCATGTTCATCAGGGCGCAGACCGTAGCCGTGGCTACACCGTGCTGCCCGGCACCGGTTTCGGCGATGATGCGGTTTTTTCCCATCCGACGTGCCAGCAGAATCTGACCCAGCGCGTTGTTAATCTTGTGAGCACCGGTGTGGTTAAGATCTTCCCGTTTCAGGAGGATGCGCGCACCATATTTCTGACTCAAACGGGTAGCTTCGTAGAGTGGGGAAGGTCGTCCAACGTAGTCCTTGAGCAGACCGCGAAATTCCTTCTGAAAGTCTTCGCCTTCCAAAATGGGCAGGTAGGCTTTGCGTAATTCTTCCGTACACTTATAGAGTACTTCTGGAACGAAGGCCCCACCAAATTCACCGTAATAACCGTTTTCGTTTACATTGTAAGATTTCATATGATTGTTTGTTTTTTGAAAATTAAAAAATAAAAAAAGACCTGTCGTAAGTTCGACAGGTCTCCTGGATAAAATCCTAATATTTTTATTCGACGCTAAATTTTTGGCGTAAGACGAGCTAACTCACAATTTTGTAATTCTGAGCTTTGCCACCACCAAAAATTAGCTGTTAAAATCATCTTTTGTTTTTATTTTCTGCTGCAAAAATACAAATTTCTCCATTAAACCCAAACAAAAAGTGGATTTTTTTGAGAAAAACGTGAAAAATGTAGCGATTGATATGAAAATACTTGGTTGTCATACTCTTGCATAAAGTACAATCTTAGAACAATTAATAAGGAATGTCTAGCACCTTTATAATGATTATTCCTTAAAGAAATGGGTATTTTATTTTGTAATAGAAGTTCCAATCCATATTGGTCGTGTTTTCTTCTGTTTTCGATAAGATGTTCTTTCCCCAAATTATCATAAAGGACTTTGCGCCCTTCTGCTGATAGTTCTTTCGTACACAGATAATAAGATTATTCCAGCTTATTTTTATCAGATGCTTTTTCCAAAATATCCATAAAGAAATAGCGGAAATGAATTTAAAATAGAGACCTTAGAAGGTTGTTGCTTAACATACTTTGAGAGCTGATTCTCAAATATCTCTTTTTGAGGAATATCCTCAATGGAAGAAACTTCACCTTCAATGTTACAAAGATACTTTGCCTTAGCCACATTCTGCAACTTTAGATTCTTCCAATTTGCGATGACATCAGCTTTTTTTGTTTGCGTAAGATCTATAAATTTAAAACCTTTTGCACCAGCATAAGCAAATTTTTCTGCATTGCCCTTAAACTGATGCTCTACACACTCCTCCATTGACGCAGCATATTGATTATAGTTTCTATCCGGCATTTCCTTTGTATATTTCAAAGATTCTATCATTGGATAATTAATATACAATTTCCCATTATCCGTTTCATCGTCAAAGAATTCCAGCATCTCTTCTAATATGGAGTTTAATCTTTCTAATCCCATACGATTTTGAAAATCATAGTC